>WGBK01000043.1 GCA_015494335.1 Gammaproteobacteria bacterium
GTTGCGTCTCGTCCCGGCCTTGCGCGGCGTGGCGGTACAGGGCCAGCCAGTCACGCAGGCTCGTCAGGTAGTCCGCGGTGATGTCATCGGGCTGGTACCAGGCCGGTTCAAAGATCGCTTTCAGGTCGGCGTCGGATATCCCTTCGTTGCTCAACTCAAGCCGGGCCAGCTGGCGGAAGAACAGCGTCCAGTCGGTCTCGGTGCGCTTCAGCAGCCCGGGCAGGGATTCGATCACGGGTTCCAGTTCCGGCTCGTGTTTCTCGAAGCCGAGCTTGTGGGCCATCATGTCGTTCCAGAGGTGCCGGTAATCGTCGTGGAAGGCCTGCAGGGCTTGCTCCAGCGGCGCGGGGTCATCGGTCAGCGGCAGGATGGCCTCGGCCAGTTGCAGCAGGTTCCACAGCACGATCTGCGGCTGGTTGCCGTAACGATAGCGCCGGCCCTGGGCGTCGGTGGTGTTCGGCGTCCAGTCCTCGTCATAGGGCTCGAGGAAGCCGTAGGGCCCGTAGTCGATGGTCAGGCCGTGGATCGACATGTTGTCGGTGTTCATGACCCCGTGCACGAAACCCACCCGCATCCAGTGCACCACCATCTCGCAACTGCGCCGGCAGACGCGCTCGAACCAGCGTTCGTAGGTAGCCTTGCCCGGCTTGCCGAGATCCGGATCGTAGGTAGCGATACTGAAATCGAGCAGGCGCTGGAGGTTCTCGTGGTCGCGTTGCGCGGCGAGGATCTGGAAATTGCCGAAACGGATGAAGCTGGGGGCCACCCGGCAGACCACGGCGCCCGGCTCGTGACGCGGGTTTCCGTCGTAGAACATGTCGCGCAACACGTTCTCCCCGGTCACGATCAGGCTCAGCGCCCGGGTGGTGGGCACGCCGAGGGCGTGCATCGCCTCGCTGCAGACGAATTCGCGCAGGGAGCTGCGCAGCACGGCCAGGCCGTCGGCGGTACGCGAATAGGGTGTCGGACCGGCACCCTTGAGCTGCAGCGACCAGCGCTCGCCGGCCCGGTTGACGACATCGCCGAGCAGGATCGCGCGCCCGTCTCCGAGCTGCCCGGCCCAGTGGCCGAACTGATGTCCGCCGTAGCACATGGCATGGGGCTTCATCCCCGGCAACAGCCGGTTGCCGCTGAACACCTGCAGGAACTCCTCGCTGCGGCAGACCTCGGGAGCCAGGTCGAGACGGCGCAGCATGTCCTCGGAACAGGCCGCCAGCTCGGGCGCAGCCACCGGGGTCGGCTCGACGAAGGAATAGCAGGCATTGCGCACCTGGCGACGGCGGTTGTCGCGGCGCGGATCGGCCGGCAGGGATTCGATGAAGGCGTGATCGAAGGCGAGCTGGTCGAGGGAGTGGAGAAGGCGGTCGGTCATGGACGGATGATACGACCGTGGCGCCTCGACATCACAACAGTCGGGCGAGGGTCAATTCAGCTCCATCATCAGCTGGTCGAGCACCTCGACCTGCAGATCCTCGAAATCGACCTCGCTCAGACCCAGGTGGCCGAGCACGGCATCCCGCTCGCGCTCCCATTCGTGGTCGGGATCGACGCCCGAATGATGGCGCTCGATGTGTTCCGCCATCTTGAGGATGGCCATCATCGCCTGTTCGCACTCCGAGCCGTCCTCCCGCTCGAGGAACTCGCCGGCCTGGTGGTGATTGAGGATGATGTTGCGCAGCCCTTCCGGCAGACCCCAGTTGCGCGCCAGGTAGTAGCCGACCGAGGCATGGTTGAAGTTGTAGAAGTCGTCCTCGATGCGCGTCAGCGCATGCTCCGGATCATTGTCGTTGGCGGCAATGAAGCCCGCGTAATCATCCTGGCGCTGGGCGATCATCGCATGGCCGACATTGTGGAACAGGCCCAGCAGATAGGCTTCGTCGGCGGAACAGTCGAGCAGTCGCTTGCTCAGGGCCGCCATCAGCAGGGCCATGTTCGACGAGGATTCCCAGAAACGCGGCGGCAACGCGCTGCCCTGGCCCAGGGTCTGCTTGAGCACCAGTCCCTGCACGATGTTGCCGACATAGCTGAAACCCAGCAGCATGATGGCCTGGGGAATCGACTGGATGGTGGCTCGCAGGCCGAACAGCGGCGAATTGACGGTTTTCAGCACCAGCCCGGAGATGGCCGCATCCTTCTGGATGATGTCACCGATGGTTTCCAGGGAAGGGCTGTCGCAGCGCAGTTCCTGCTGCAGCTGCAGGACGATATCGGGGGCGGGAGGGATCTTCAGATCCTTGAGAATGTCTTCGCTTTCGTCCGTATCGGTATTGCTCATGCTCTGGCCCAGGCTACGGAGACCGCTGCGCGGTACTCGGAATCGATGCCGGCTTCAGGCCGGCGATTCACCGAGTATAGACCCGTACGGGGAAAAGGGCTGTTGATGAAGGTCAATCCGGCTGGAGACAGAGCCTGAGCCCCTGCTGGTAGTAATCGCAGGCCTTGTCGGACTCGCCGACCTCGCCGCTGCCGAGCAGTTCGGCCAACTCCAGGCAGGCTTCCGCGCTCGGTTTGAGGCCGATGCTGGCCTCCAGGTAGCTCTGGGCCTTGCCCCACAGCCTGAGCCGCTTGCAGATGCGGCCCAGCGCCAGCAGCAGGACATCGCTGTTGCCGTACTCCTGCAGCCATTTCTCGGCGGTGGCGAGCTGCGCGTTGCCGTCGGCGGATTCGAGACGACCGTAGAAATCGACCAGCCGCGGGTTCCACTGCTGGTTGATGGCCTTGACCACGATCTGCTCCACCTGGCGGCTGTCCTGGTGGTATTTCTCGACCAGGTCGATGTAGTGCAACAGCAGGTCGGGCTGGGACTGGCTGGCCTTGGGGATCTTCGACCAGGCGCGATCCAGCGCGTCGCCGCCAAGACGGGCGGCCTCGTTGAGGCATCCGGTATAGGCCTTGAGTTCGATGCCCTCGAGCTTGTCGCTGCGGAACAGCTTCTTCTTGCGCACCTCGGGCAGCAGCTCGCAGAGCTTCGACCATTCCTCGAGCTGGTAATAGACGCGCGCCAGCAGCTTCAGCACATAGTCGTGCTTGGGCGCCAGGTTGCGCAGGTGGGTCAGCGTGGCCAGTGCCCGCTCGGTCTGGCCGGCGGCCAGCTGCAGCTCGGCCTGGGTCACGCCAATGGCGATCTCGGCCTCGGGGTTGGTCTCGTGGGCGGCCTTGAGGTATTCGTCGCGCTGGTCGTACTTGCCCTGCTGCTGGGCCGCACGGGCCGCCGCCAGGTAGTTGATGAGCGGATTCTCGACCGCATCGATCAGCTTCAGCAAGGCCTGCTCGGACTGCTCGAACCGCCCTTCGGCCAGATCCAGCAGCCCCTGGTTGGTGAGTTTCCGCGCCCGTTCCATGCGACGCTGCCGGTTGCGCTGCTTCATCAGCCGCGGCAGGCGCCAGGTCCAGAGCAACAGGCGCAGGCCGAGCTGGATCAGCAATCCGCCGACGATGACCGCAATCACCGCCACCACCAGGCTGGTTTCCAGCGACCAGTCGCCGTAACGCAACAACAGGAAACCGGGATCGTCGCGCAGCAGCAGAATCGCGCTCAGCACGACAATGACCAGCAGCGCCAGCCACAGCAGGTATTTACGCATCGTCGCCCCCCTTTTCGCCGGTGGTGGTGTTGTCCTGCGGTTCGGCGGGCGCTTCCTCCGTGCTGCGCTCGGGCGCCGCTTCGGGCGCGGTCGCCTCGGGAGCCTGTTCGCGTCGCTTCTCGATTTCCTTCAGCAGCCGCAGGGAACCGGAGATATCCGGCAACACCGGCTCCAGGTCGGCTTTCTTCAGCTCCAGCAAGGAACGATGGAAGTCCGCGTTGGCGGCTTGCTCGAGATCGTAGTACTGCTCGAACAGCTGCAGGGTCTCGTCCACCAGCTTGCGGTACTGGAA
>WGBK01000044.1 GCA_015494335.1 Gammaproteobacteria bacterium
GCGGCGGTATTTCGAGGTCAGCAGGGTCTGGCTCGAACCGGCATGATGCAGCCGGTAGCTGTCCTTTTCCGGGTTGTCGATCTCGAAGTCGTGATGCGAGTGCTTGATGATGCCGAGCCGCAGGCCGCTTTCCACCAGCAACGGGATCAGGCGGGTCAGCAGCGTGGTCTTTCCGGTGCCGCTGTAGGCGGCAAAGCCGAGACGGGGTGTGGGCAGGGAGGAAACACTCATTGCGTGATTATAGGGGGCAGTGTGGTATTGGCGCCAGAAGAACTGGAAAGCAATTATCCACAATAAATCCGAAAACCAAGAAAAAAGCCCGGACCAGCCGGGCTTTTTTCAGGACTGCGGGGGACGATCAGTTTTCGATGACCTGCAGTTCAACCCGACGGTTCTTGGCACGACCGGCGGCCGTGTCGTTGGGCATGACCGGCTGGGATTCGCCAAAGCCCTTGGCGGTCAGGCGATCAGCGGAAACGCCGCGCTGGATCAGGTAGATGCGCACGGCTTCTGCACGCTTCTGCGACAGGCGACGGTTCATTTCGGCATCGCCGACGTTATCCGTGTGACCGGCCACGATGACGCGGATCTGCGGGTTGGCCAGCAGGTCGTCCGCGGCCTTGTTGAGGATGTTGTAGGACTGCGGGGTCAGTTTGGCCGATCCGGTGGCGAAATTCACGCCCGGCAGGTTGATGACCTCGAGTACCACGGGTTCGTCGCTGCTGGATGACTTGGCGGCAGCAGCGGCGGCAGCAGCGGCAGCGGCTGCACGCTCGGCAGCGGCGCGCTCAGCGGCGGCTCTTTCCGCGGCAGCGCGTTCGGCGGCGGCCTTCTCGGCAGCTGCGGCGGCGGCCGCCTTTTCCATTGCAGCCTTCTCGGCATCGGCCTTGGCCTTGTCGGCACCGCAAAGCATGCCGGCATCCGGCTTGCCGTAGATGATGCAGCGACCCCAGGGATCCTTGGCGTACTGGCCATAGTTGTCCTTGACGAAACCGCCATAGCCGAAGGCCGAGGTGGCAACAATGCCGAGAGAGAGAATGATTGGAGTTGTGATTGATTTCTTCATGTCCTTTTGTCCTTGAAATTATAGAGGAGGCGCGATCATACCGGATTGTCCCGCTTTGGGGGAATAGCCGAGATCAACCTTTCGTCGCCTTCTGCCTGACGCATGCCGGGCTGGTCCCTCGGTCGCGGCGCATGGCGCCACCAGTCGGGCTGGCTTTCCCGTCCCAGCACGGCCTGGTGGTCGCTGTAGCTGAAGCAGCGCTCGCGGGTGTCGAGGAATCCCCAGCTGCGTTCGCTGGCGCTGTGGATGAACAGTGACCAGGCCTGTTCGCCGGGCTTGAGGTCGATGCGATGGTAGATGCGGCCACTGATGTAATTGATGTGACCCGCCGAGATACGGCGCTTGATCAGGCTGCGTTCGCCGCGATGGGGCAGGCGGGTTTCGTCGTATGCTCCGGCGAGCACCAGGGACAGGGCCGCGCGCCATGGATGATTGTGCAGCGCGCGTCCCGGGTCGCTGGCTACGAAACGGTGCAGGTAGACATGAATGCCGAAAGGCAGACGCAACAGGTGATAGCGCTCCAGGTAGGGCTCGCCGTTGCGGCCCTTGATGATCCGGCAGCGCAGACCTGCGCTGAAGCGGTACAGCAGGCGGTGCATCAGGGACATGTTCGTTCCTCGCTGGGTGCATTGGAGATGATCTGCTATTATCCTGGGTGCAAGGCTCACCAGATGAGCCTGATCCGATTCTTCTTCCAGCAAGGCTCCCATGGATCGTACCGAGCGTTTTCATCTTATCGACCAGATGCTGCAAAACCAGCGTTTTGTTACTCGAGACCAGTTTCTCGAGACGCTGGAGGTGTCCCTGGCCACCTTCAAGCGCGATCTCGAGTACCTGCGCGATCGTCTGGGCGCGCCCATAGTCTGGGACCGCGAAAGACGCGCCTACACCTACGAGCGCAGCGAATCGGACGATGCCCCGAGTCCGCTGCCCGGGTTGTGGTTCAACACGGCCGAAATCCAGGCCCTGCTGACGATGAATGCCTGGCTGGAGAACCTGCAGCCGGGACTGTTGTCCGAGCACATTCAGCCCTTGCAGGCCCGCATTCGCGCCCTGCTCGATCGCGGCGATCACAGCGTCGATGAACTGACCCGGCGCATCCGCATCCTGACGCGCTCGCGCCGCAGCGAGCATCCGGATTTCTTCCCCCTGCTGATCCAGGCGCTGCTCAACCGCAAGCGCCTGTGCATTCGTCACTTCCATCGCGCCCGCGGCGAAACCAGCGAACGGGAGGTTTCGCCGCAGCGGCTGACCTTCTACCGCGACAACTGGTACCTCGACTGCTGGTGCCACCGGCGCGAGGCGATCCGCAGCTTCGCCGTCGATGCGATCGAATCGCTGGAACTGCTGCCCGTGGGGGCGAGGGAACTTGCTGACGAAGAGCTGGACCGCGAACTCGGCGGTGGCTACGGCATCTTTTCCGGGCGGGAACGCCGCTGGGCCCTGTTGCGTTTTAGCCCCGAACAGGCGCGCTGGGTGGCCCGGGAGGAGTGGCACCCGGAGCAGGAAGCCGAGTTCGAGGCGGATGGCCATTATCGCCTGAGATTGCCCTACAGCCAGGAGCCGGAGCTGGTGATGGACATACTCCGTTACGGCGCTGCGGTCGAAGTGCTGGAGCCGGAATCGCTGAGGCAGCGGCTGCGCGAGGAGATCGAACGCATGCGACAGCTCTATGCGGAGCAAGCGGACAACAACACGAGCAAGTAACCAGCCGCTCCGGAATCATTCGGCCCGTGCGATCTCCGCCCAGGTGGCCCCGGTGGCTTGCAGCAGGTCTTGCGGCGCCAGCTCGATTTCCAGTCCCCGGCGACCGGCGCTGACGTACAGCCGGTCCAGTTCGCGCGCACGGCTGTCGACCAGCGTCCTGAGCTTTCTTTTCTGGCCCAGCGGGCTGACGCCACCGAGCACATAGCCGCTGCTGCGCGTGACCTCGGTCGCTTCGGCCATCACGGCCTTGCGAGCGCCGAAGGCCCGTGCCAGCCGTTTCATGTCCAGACGGCACTCGACCGGGATCACGGCC
>WGBK01000045.1 GCA_015494335.1 Gammaproteobacteria bacterium
GGTACCTTCGTACAGCGCGCGGCCGATGATCACGCCCTCGATACCGCTGTCACTGACCGCCTGCAGGCGCTGGATGTCGCCGATATCGGTAACGCCGCCGGAAGCGATGACCGGGATCGAGATGGCCTCGGCCAGGGCACGGGTGGCCTCGACATTGACTCCCTGCATCATGCCGTCGCGGCTGATGTCGGTATAGACGATGGCGGATACCCCCTCGTCCTCGAAGCGGCGCGCCAGCTCCTCGGCGCGGGTATCGGAGGCCTCGGCCCAGCCCTGCACCGCCACCATCCCGTCGCGGGCGTCGATGCCGACGATGACGCGATCGGGAAACTCGGCGCACAGGTCGGTCACGAATTCGGGCTGGCGTACCGCCTGGGTGCCGATGATGACATAGCGCACGCCCGCCGCGAGATAGGCCTCGACCGTGTCCATGCTGCGGATGCCCCCGCCGATCTGCAGCGGCAGATCCGGGTAGGCCTTGCAGATGGACTCGACCACGTCGGCGTTCACCGGCTCGCCCTCGAAGGCGCCGTCGAGATCGACCAGGTGCAGGCGCCTGGCCCCCTGCTCGACCCATTTCCCGGCCATCGCTACCGGGTCGTCGGAGAATACGGTACTGTCTTCCATGCGACCCTGGCGCAGGCGCACGCATTGCCCCTGCTTCAAATCGATAGCCGGTATCAGAATCATGCCTGCCCGTCCCAGTTGACGAAGTTGCGCAGCAGACGCAGGCCCGCGTCCGCGCTCTTTTCGGGGTGACACTGCAACGCGAACACATTGTCGCGGGCAATGGCACAGGTAAAGCCGCGTCCATACTCGCAGTGGCCGACCTCGATGTCGGGACTTTCGGTCTCGAGGTAGTAGCTGTGCACGAAGTAGAAGCGGCTGCCATCCGCTATGCCCTGCCACAGCGGATGTTCGCGGGTCTGCCGCACCTGGTTCCAGCCCATGTGGGGCACCTTCAGCCGCTGGCCGCCGGCGTCGCGCAGCTCGTCGCCGAAGTAGCGTACCCGCCCGGGGAAGAAACCGAGGCAGTCGGTTCCGTCATTCTCCTCGCTGTGCTCGACCAGCACCTGCATGCCCATGCAGATGCCGAGAAAGGGCTTTTCCGTAGCGGCGCGCAGAATCACCTCGCGCAAGCCGTTGTCGTCGATGGCCTTCATGCAGTCGCGAGCCGCTCCCTGACCGGGGAATACCACCCGTTCGGCGCCGTCGATGGCGTCGGCATCGGAACTCAGCAGCACCGGCTCATCGGTAACATGCTCCAGCGCCTTGGTCACCGAGCGCAGGTTGCCCATGCCGTAGTCGATCACGGCAACGGTCATTTACAAGCTCCCCTTGGTGGAAGGTATGAGATCTGCCATGCGCGGGTCCGGCGCCGCCGCCATGCGCAGGGCACGACCAAAGGCCTTGAACACGGTCTCGGCGATATGGTGCGCGTTGCGCCCCTCGAGGCTGTCGATGTGCAGCGTCGCCAGCGCGTGATTGACGAAACCCTGGAAGAATTCGTGCACCAGGTCCACATCGAAATTGCCGATGCGATCGCGCGGAAAATCGACGCGGAACTCGATCCCGGGGCGACCGGAGAAGTCGATCACCACCCGCGACAGCGCCTCGTCCAGCGGCACATAGGCATGGCCATAGCGCTGGATGCCCTTCTTGTCGCCCAGCGCCTGCCTGAAGGCCTGGCCCAGGGTGATGCCGATATCCTCGACGGTGTGGTGGTCATCGATGTGCAGATCGCCCTCGGCATCGATCTCGAGATCGACCAGACCGTGGCGCGAAATCTGCTCCAGCATGTGCTCGAGGAACGGAATGCCGGTGTTGAAACGCGATTTCCCGTTTCCGTCGAGATCGACGGAAACGGTGATCCGGGTTTCCAGGGTATTGCGGGTAACAGTGGCGCTGCGCTGGGACATGGGAGAGATACCGGTGGACGGCGGAGCCGGGATGCATCTGGGCCGGTGATGATAATGCGGCGGGGCATAAAAATACAGCCCCGCCGCCTCAGGAAGGCGGATACAAACGATCCAGCCAGTCGGCGATCGCCTCGAGCAGCAGATCACCGTGATCGGTGAAGTAATGATTGGCGTCCTGCAGCTTGCGCTGGCTGTAGTTCGGGTGCGCCCAGTCCTTCATCTGCTGCTGGCGCAGGGCCGCGAGGCGATGTACCGCCGGATAGTCATCGCTGCCGTAGAGGTCGAGAATCGGCTTCTTCATGCGCTCCAACGGAAAGGACTCGAGCATCGGCTGGCGATAGTCGGTGGCACCCATGCCAATGCCGACATAGGCATCGAAACCGGCCTCGCCCAGCTCTCGCACATACTGCATGGCCATGTGCGCGCCGCAGGAATGGGCGATCAGCACGATGCGATCGATGCCCTGCTCGCGCAGGAAATCGAGGGCGGCGCGGATGCGCGGTACCGCATGCCCGAAGATCGGCACATAGTCGTAGTACTTTGCCTCCTTGCGCAGCACCGGCAACTGGATCGACAGGGTGTTCCAGCCCTGCTCGGCCAGGCCCACGCGCAGCGGGTTGACCACATCGGCCCAGTCCGGATGAAAACCGCGGCCGTGCAGGATCAGCACCGCACCGCGGGGCTCGTCGGCCTCGGTGTAAATGCCGAGAAAGCTGTGCCCATCGGCCTCGAGATCGACCGGATCGCCATCCAGGATGGCATCGACGATCTGCTCCTTCAGCCGCTGTTCACGCGCATAGTCCGGTTGCGCATCGGCCAGCGCCAGGCCGACAACCAGCAGCAGAATCAGACCTCGTCCTATCGTTTTCATGCTTCCTCAAGATTGCAGGATGAAGGTCACCGGGCCGTCGTTCTGCAGGAAAACCTGCATGTCGGCACCGAAACGGCCCGAGGCCACCGGCCGGTGACAATGGCGCGCCTGCGCCAGCAAGTGATCGAACAGCCGTTCGCCCTGCTCCGGCGGCGCCGCCGAGGTGAAACTCGGCCGTCGTCCGCGCCGCGTGTCGGCGGCCAGGGTGAATTGCGGTACCAGCAACAGGCCGCCGTCGATATCACGCAGACTCAAATTCATGCGTCCCTCCGCATCAGAGAAGACGCGGTAGTTGAGCAGCCGCTCGAGCTGGCGCTCCACCTCGGCCTCATCGTCCGCGGGCTGAAAGCCGGCGAACACCAGCAGGCCCTGCCCGATGGCTCCGATCACCTCCCGGTCCACCTCCACCCGGGCCTCGCGCACGCGTTGCAGCAACAGGATCATCGGGGTTCAGTCGTCAACCCGGTCCAGCATCGCGTTGGTGCTGTCCACCAGCGCGCGGGTGATGCCCGGCTCGGATACGGCGTGGCCGGCATCGGAAATCACCTTCAATTCGCTGTTGGGCCACTGATCGTGCAGCGCAAAGGCCTGGTCCACCGGGCAGATCACATCGTAGCGGCCATGCACGATATAGGCGGGCAGATGGGTGATGCGCCCCAAGCCGTCGAGCAAGGCATTCTCCTCGAAGAAACAGTGATTGTGGAAGTAATGGCACTCGATACGCGCGATGGACAGGGCAATGTGCGGATTGGCGAAATAGCTCAGTACCGCGTTGTCCGGCCTCAGGGTCGCGGTGCTGCCTTCCCAGATCGACCAGGCCTTGGCCGCCGCCATGCGCTCGATCTCGTTGTCGCCGGTCAGCCTGCGGTGATAGGCGGCGATCATGTCGTCGCGCTCGTCCTCGGGAATCGGCGCCACGAAATGGGCCCAGGCATCCGGGTACAGGCGTGATGCCCCTTCCTGGTAGAACCAGCGGATATCCCGCTCGCGGCACAGGAAGATACCGCGCAGGATCAGCCCCAGCACCCGATCGGGGTGGGCTTCGGCATAGGCCAGCGCCAGCGTCGAGCCCCAGGAACCGCCGAACAGCACCCAGCGCTCGATACCCAGGTGCTCGCGGATCTTCTCCATGTCCGCGATCAGATCCTGGGTGGTGTTCTCCTCGAGGCTGGCGTGGGGGGTCGACTTGCCGCAGCCGCGCTGGTCGAACAGGATGATGCGATAGCGCTCGGGATCGAAATAGCGCCGGTGGGCCGGCTCGGCGCTACCGCCCGGCCCACCGTGCAGGAACACGATCGGCACCCCGCTGCGGGTGCCGCACTCCTCGACATACAGCCGATGACGCTCGGAAACATCGAGGTGAAAGGTCTGGATCGGTTTGATCGCCGGAAACAACATGCCGCATAGTCCTGATGGTGAAGCCAAGCCGTAGGAATAGCCCTACAAGCCCTGTTGCGACCTTCCTACAAACCCCGTCGGCATTTGCCCTATTCAATCGACTCGCGAACGGACACTATATACACAGGCCACAAGGACAGGCCGGAACAGGGAAAGGACGGCTCAAGCA
>WGBK01000046.1 GCA_015494335.1 Gammaproteobacteria bacterium
CCTGGCCGAGACGAGCTGTCCCTTGCGCCCGTAGAGCCATTGCCGTTGCGGCGGAAGATTGGCGTAGTACAGGCCGTCGTGATGCTTCAGATCAGACGGTTGCTGCGGTACGCCGTGGCGCTCCAGGTACTCCGGACTGGCCAGGGTGACGAAACGGATACTGCCGAGGCGGCGGGCGATCAGCGAGGAATCGTCCAGCTCGCCGATGCGCAGCGTGATATCGAAGCCTTCGGAAACCATGTCGATGCGCCGGTCGTCGAGATCCACGGACAGTTCGATCTCCGGGTTTTCGCACAGGAACCCGGTCAGCACCGGGGCCAGGTGCCGATGCCCGAAAGACAGCGGGGCCGCCAGCTTGATCTGGCCGTTGAGCGAGGTCTGCTGCTCGACAGCCTTCTCTTCCATCTCCCGCAGGGCCAGCATCAGTTCCGCGGCCTGGCCATGCAACTCTTCCCCGGCCGAGGTCAGGGACAGACGCCGGGTGGTGCGGTTGAGCAGCTTGACGCCCAGCCGCCGTTCCAGCTCGCTGACACGACGGCTCACCACCGACTTGGAAACGCCCAGATGTTCTCCCGCCTCGCTGAAGCTGTTGCGCAGCACCACTTCGACAAAGGCCTGCCATTGCTCGTACCGTCCCACGGGTTCCAGTCTCCTCGCGCCGTTGTTCTTCAGACCCCGTTTTCTCGGCAAAGTGGCATGGGGTCATGAGGATTTATTGTTTCCTGTTCGGCAACAGTAAGTTTCCGTTTCGGACAATTACCTGCCTGTAAAGAACAATATACTGGTTTTTCCTCAACCCCTGGAGACGATCATGAACCCTAGCACCCTGCAAAATGGCCTCAGCCTTGCCGGCCGAATCCTGATGTCCCTGATCTTCATCGTCGCCGGTTTCAACAAGATCGGCGGTTACGAAGGAACCCAGGGCTACATGGAAAGCATGGGCGTGCCAGGCATGCTGCTGCCGCTGGTGATCCTGCTCGAACTGGGCGGCGGCCTGCTGTTGCTGGTCGGCTTCAAGACCCGCATCATCGCCTTTCTGCTGGCCGGCTTCAGCCTGCTGGCGGCAGTGATCTTCCACAACAACCTTGCAGATTCCATGCAAAGCATCCAGTTCATGAAGAACCTGGCCCTGGCCGGCGGCTTCCTCTACATCACCGCCTGGGGGCCTGGCGCCTGGTCCCTCGACAAGTCATGAGCGCACGACCGCTGTTGGCCCTGCTCGACGCCCTGCCCGCCACAGATGGCGCGGGCGTGGAACTGCTGCGCGCCATCGGTCAGCCGGCACTGATGGAACTCGATCCCTTCCTGCTGCTCGATGCCTTCCGTTCCGACCAGCCCGAGGATTACATCGCCGGCTTCCCGGACCATCCCCATCGCGGTTTCGAGACCGTGACCTACCTGCTCGAGGGGCGCATGCGTCACCGAGACAGCGCCGGTCACGAAGGAGTCATCGAACCCGGTGGCCTGCAGTGGATGAGTGCCGGCAGCGGAGTCGTGCATTCGGAAATGCCCGAACAGCGGAACGGACTGCTGCAGGGCTTCCAGCTGTGGATCAACCTGCCCGCCCGGCACAAGATGGATCCGCCCGCCTACCAGGAATTCAGCGCCGAGCAGATTCCGCAGGAAAGACGGCCGGGCACGGTCATTCGCGTCATCGCCGGAAAAACCCGCAACGGAACGCGCGGACCGATCGAGCAAACCCTGACCGACCCGCTGTATTTCGATGTCGAACTGGAACCCGGCATCCGTTTCGAGGAATCCCTGCCCGCGGGCCACAACGCCTTTCTGTTCGGTATCGACGGCAGCCTGGAACTGCCCGCAGAGCAGGAACCCCTGACCCGGGATCGTCTCGCGGTGCTGGGGTCGGAAGGCGATTTTCATGCCCGGGCGGGCGATACGGGCGCGCGCTTCCTGCTGGTCGCCGGCAAGCCCCTCGGCGAACCCGTAGTGCGCGGAGGGCCTTTCGTCATGAACACGCAGGAGGAAATCCACCAGGCCTTCGAGGACTACCGCAGCGGGCGTATGGGGCGTATGGCCACCGTCGCCTGAACCCCGCCCTGAACAAGACAGCGCCTTCAGTCCTGTCAGGACGGTTTCAGTCTTCGGAAAACCTCAAAGCGTCAGCGCAAACTCCGACAGCAGAATCCCGGGGCAGACAGTGGCGCCGAGGCTGCGCCCGCCGTAGCTGCCCACCTCCGGGTTGACCCGGGCCTGCTCGGTTACTGCCTCGAGCTGCTCGCCGAAGAAATGATAGAAGCTGTCGTCGA
Organism: Gammaproteobacteria bacterium; assembly: GCA_015494335.1. Classification (GTDB taxonomy): domain Bacteria; phylum Pseudomonadota; class Gammaproteobacteria; genus S144-22. The sequence continues at coordinate 2,268 of WGBK01000046.1, forward strand.
AACGCATGTTGGCGATGGGGCCGACGATTTCCCCCTTTTCCACCCAGAAGCAGGCGTAGCGGGTCATGCCGGTGATGCGGCCGCCAGCCACATCGCTCCAGTTCAGGTAGTGCAGGTTGGAGAGATATACACCCGTGTCCAGTGCCTCTAGCACTTCCGCCTCGGGGAGATCGCCGGTGGCCATCACCGGCGAACGCAGGTACTCGCCCTCGTCGGCGTGGTTGGATTCCACACCGAACTCCCGCGCCGTGCGCGAGCTGACCAAGGTATTGACCAGACGGCCTTCAAGGATCAGGTCGAGATGCTCCGGGGCCAGCTCGCCGATATCGTTGAAGCGCGGATGCAGGCCGTTGCGGAAATCCTCGGCCAGGGAGAACTTCGGCGACAGGCTCAGGCCTTCCTCGCGCATGCGCAGGAAGGCGCTTTCACCGGTCTGCATGTCGGCCTCGCTGAGCCCGTGCCAGGAAAACATGCCGAGCAGGTCGGCCACGCCGGCCGAGGCGATGAAGCAACGGTAGCGACCCGGCTCGATCCGTTGCAACGGCTTGTCGAGCTGAGACAATTGCCGCGCCGATTGCGCGACATGGTCAGACCAGGCTTCGTCGTCCCAGTCACTGCCCGCATAGGTGCCCTTGACCATCCGCTCCTCGGGGTCGAGCAGGGAGTAGTCCATGGAGAAGCTGTCGCTGACAAAGCCGTGACGACTGCCCGCCGAATTGGCCTGGCCGCGCCAGATGCGACCGCCGGCGTAGATGCCGGTCAGATCCGCAGCCTGCATGGCGGGTACCAGTGCATCGGCGGCGCGCTCCAGCTCGGGCAGCTGCCCGGCATGGCGGCTGTCGCTGCGCAGACCACCCACCGGCATCACGATATAGGGATCCCGGGGCAGTTGCCGCAGCTCTTCGCGCAGGCGTTGCAGTTCCTCGCGCGCCCGAATGGCATCCTCGCTGCCGTCGCCGCCCAGGGTCAGGCTGCCGCTGCAGCGCCGCTCGTCCTGGATCAACTCCATCGACAGGCGGGCATCGCTCACCTGCCCGGTCTGGCGCACGCGCGCGCCATTGACTCGAATGAACTGGCTGTCCTCGCCGCTCAGCGACAGCGTAAGGTGCTCCCCTTCCCCGAGGCGGCCGAACAGGTCCTCCGCGACGCGCTCGAAATGTACTTGCCAATCAGTTTTCACCACCGAACACCTCCACATTGCTGAACAGGCAGGGCGGCGACGCATGCCCCACGCGGATGACCTGGTTAGGCTCGCCCTTGCCGCAGTTGGGCGTGCCATAGACTTCGAAGGATTCGGCGTTGCCGACGTCCTTCAGGTTCTTCCAGAAGTGGCTGGAGATGCCCCGGTAGTTCGGGTTGCGCAGGGTGCGGGTCAGCTTGCCGTTTTCGATCAGCTTGCCGTACTCGCAACCGAACTGGAACTTGTTGCGGTAGTCGTCGATGGACCAGGAACGGTTCGACTCCATGTAGACGCCGCGCTCGACCTGGCCGATCAGCTCCTCCAGGGTCGAATCCCCCGGTTCCAAGTTGATGTTGGCCATGCGGTCGATGGGCGCACGATTCCAGTCGCAGGCGCGGAAGCAGGCCACCCCCGGCACGCCGGAACGGATCTGCGATTCGAGGCCGCCGAGACCTCGTTGCAGGATACCGTCCTTGATCAGGTACTCGCGGCTTGCTTCCAGCCCGCCGTCGTCGAAGGCGTAGCTCGCCAGTTCGTGTTCGACGGTCGGGTCGAAAACGATGTTCATCCGCTCCGAGCCGTATTGCAGGCTACCGAAATCCTCCAGCCGCACGAAGCTCCAGCCGGCGTAGTTGCGCTCGTCGCCGAGTATGCGGTCGATCTCCAGCGGATGGCCGATGCTCTCGTGAATCTGCAACATCATCTGGTCCGGCGCCAGGATCAGGTCGAGGGTGTCGCTGGGGCATTCCTCCGCCGACAGCAGCTCCACGGCCTGCTCACCGATGAGCCGGCAACGCTCGAGGATCGAGGCCTCGTCGAACACCTCGACACCGATCTGCCAGGTCTTGCCGCGCATACCGCAATCGGTGCGCTTCTGCACCACCGGCCCCTCCTGGGCCACCGCGGAATAATCCGAGGAGACCATCAGGAAATGCTGCTCCACGTCGCTGCCGTTGCTCGAAACAAAATGGTGATCGCTGTGGATGACCTGGGCAAAGGCATTGCAGGAAACCACCTGGGGCGAGACCTTGAGCGCTTCGGTGGCGCGAATCAGCAGGTCG
>WGBK01000047.1 GCA_015494335.1 Gammaproteobacteria bacterium
ACATCAAGGCCAATGCCTTCCTGCATCACATGGTACGGAACATCGCCGGCAGCCTGATGGTTATCGGCAAGGGTGAGCAGCCGGAGCAGTGGCTGGGGGAGTTGCTCCAGCAACGGGATCGGCGCCTGGCGGCGATGACTGCGCCGGCCGGCGGCCTGTATTTTGTTCAGGCCTTTTATCCGCCGGAGTTCGATCTGCCCCAGCAACCGCGACGCCCACAGCTGTATTGATTACAATCCGCTTTGACATCGATCACTGAGCCAATCTGTCCGAATCCATGCTCCAGCAACCCGCCCGTACCCGCATCAAGATCTGCGGTCTGAAGTCCGTGGAAATGGCCCTGGCCGCGGCAAACGCGGGCGCCGATACCATCGGGCTGGTGTTCCATGCTCGCAGCCCGCGATGCGTCGAGCTGGATCGAGCGCTGGAGATCCGCGATGCCCTGCCGGCCTTCGTTGATATCACGGCCCTGTTCATGGATGAGCCGCAGGAGCGTGTGGCCGAGGTGGTTGATCGTCTTGGTCCCGAATGTCTGCAGTTTCACGGTGCCGAAACCCCCGATTTCTGTGAACAATGGGGACGCGCCTACATCAAGGCCCTGCCCATGGGCGACTTGTCCACGGTGCGCGAAATCCTCGACTATGCCGCTCGCTATCGGTCGTCTCGCGGCTTCCTTTTCGACAGCCACTCGGCTGGACGGCAAGGGGGCTCGGGTGATACATTTGACTGGTCCCGGATCCCTTCCGATTTTCCCCATCCGCTGATCCTCGCCGGCGGCCTGAATCCGCAGAATGTGGCGCGCGCGATAACCGAGCTGCGCCCCTGGGCAGTGGATGTCAGCAGCGGCGTTGAACGGGAAAGGGGCGTCAAGGACACTGCGTTGATGCAACAATTCTGCCAAGAGGTTTTTCGTGCCGACCACCCCTGCTGAACCCGTTTCCGACTATTTCGCCTACCCCGACGAGCGCGGTCACTTCGGCCGCTTCGGCGGCCTGTTCGTTGCCGAGACCCTGATGGGGCCGCTCAAGGAATTGCGCGAGGCCTACGAACGCTATTCCCGCGATCCCGAGTTCCAGAAGGAGTTCGATGCCGACCTGCAACACTATGTCGGCCGCCCCAGCCCCGTGTACCACGCCGAGCGCTGGTCGCGCGAAATCGGCGGCGCGCAGATCTGGCTAAAGCGCGAGGATCTCAACCATACCGGCGCCCACAAGGTCAACAACACCATCGGACAGGCTCTGCTGGCCAGTCGCATGGGCAAGACCCGCATCATCGCCGAGACCGGTGCCGGTCAGCACGGCGTGGCCACGGCTACCGTGGCGGCGCGGCTCGGCCTCGAGTGCGTCGTCTACATGGGCGCCGAGGATATCCAGCGTCAGGCCGCCAATGTCTATCGCATGAAACTGCTCGGCGCCGAGGTGGTTCCGGTCACCTCCGGCTCCCGTACCCTGAAGGACGCCCTCAACGAGGCCATGCGCGACTGGGTCACCAACATCGACGACACCTTCTACATCATCGGCACCGTTGCCGGCCCTCATCCCTACCCGGCGATGGTGCGCGATTTTCAGGCCATCATCGGCCGCGAGGCGCGCGAACAGATGCAGGAGGCCGCCGGTCGACTGCCCGATGTGCTGGTGGCCTGCGTCGGTGGCGGTTCCAATGCCATCGGCCTGTTCTACGACTTTCTCAACGACCGCGACATCGAATTGCACGGCGTCGAGGGCGGCGGCGAGGGCATCGACACCGGCCGTCATGCGGCCCCGCTCTGTGCCGGCACCCCGGGAGTGTTGCACGGCAACCGAACCTACCTGATGAGCGATGCCGATGGCCAGATCATCGAAACCCATTGCATCTCCGCCGGACTCGATTACCCCGGCGTTGGCCCCGAGCACGCCTGGCTCAAGGAAACCGGTCGCGCGCAATATCACTCGGTGACCGACGACGAGGCGCTGGCGGCCTTCCATGCCCTGACCCGCATCGAGGGCATCATCCCGGCCCTGGAGTCCTCCCATGCCTTGGCCCATGCCGCGCGCATTGCCGCCGAACGCTCGCCCGAGGAGATCATCCTGGTCAACCTCTCCGGGCGCGGCGACAAGGACATCCACACGGTGGCGGCGCTGGAGGGCATCCGGCTATGAGTCGCATCCGCAAGCGTTTCGAGGATCTGCGCGCACAGCAGCGCCGGGCCCTGATCCCCTTTGTCACCGCCGGCGATCCGCGTCCGCAGTGGACTGTACCGCTACTGCACGAGCTGGTCGATGCCGGAGCCGACCTGATCGAACTGGGCGTTCCCTTCTCCGATCCGATGGCCGACGGCCCGGTGATCCAGGCCGCCGATGAGCGAGCCCTGGAGCATCATGTCAGCCTGCGCAATGTGCTGGGCATGGTGCGCGAGTTCCGCCAGAGGGACGAGACAACCCCCGTCGTGTTGATGGGCTACCTCAATCCCATCGAGGTGATGGGCTACGAGGCCTTTGCCGAAGCCGCGGTCGATGCCGGGGTGGACGGCGTGCTGGTAGTGGACCTGCCGCCGGAGGAAGCCGGCGAGTTCAGCGCCCTGATGAAGGCCCGCGACATCGACGTGATCTTCCTGGTGGCGCCGACTACCGACGCCCAGCGCATCGCCGCGATCAACGCCTGCGCCTCGGGTTATCTCTACTATGTCTCGCTCAAGGGCGTGACCGGTGCCAACAGCCTCGATGTGGATTCCGTAGCCGCCCGGCTGGACGAGATTCGCGCTATCTCCGATCTGCCGGTTGGTGTAGGCTTCGGCATCAAGGATGGCGCCACGGCCCAGGCCGTTGCGCGCATCGCCGACGCCGTGGTCGTCGGCTCCGCGCTGGTCCGGCAGATCGAACGCAATGCCGAAGACCAGTCCGCCATGAATCAAGCGGTAACCGCCATACTGCGCGAGATGCGCGGCATGATGGATGCCTGAACAGACCGGATAAACTGCGATGAGCTGGTTTGAAAAGCTGCTGCCGTCGATCCGCACCAGCGGCAGCGACGACAAGAAGAATGTGCCGGAAGGCCTGTGGGCCAAGTGCGACAATTGCGATGCGATCATCTATCGCGCCGAGCTGGAACGCAACCTGGATGTCTGCACCAAGTGCGATCACCACATGCGCCTGCCGGCCCGGCGACGCCTCGATCACTTTCTTGATGCCGATGGCCGTAACGAGATCGCGCCGGACCTGGAGTCCAGCGATCCGCTGAAGTTCAAGGATCACAAGAAATACAAGGACCGCCTCGCCGCGGCCCAGAAGGCGACCGGCGAAAAGGATGCGCTGATCGTGATCAAGGGCGCGGTCAAGGGTGTCGAACTGGTCGCTGCCGCCTTCGAATTCCGCTTCATGGGCGGCTCCATGGGTTCGGTGGTCGGTGAGAAATTCGTGCGCGCAGTGAATACCGCGATCGAACACAATATCCCGCTGGTCTGCTTCTCCGCTTCCGGCGGCGCGCGCATGCAGGAGGCGCTGATCTCCCTGCTGCAGATGGCCAAGACCAGCGCCGCGCTGACCCGCCTGTCGCGGCGGGGCCTGCCGTTCATTTCCGTGCTTACGGACCCGACCATGGGTGGAGTCTCCGCCAGCTTCGCGATGCTGGGCGATATCCACATTGCCGAGCCAGGCGCGCTGATCGGCTTCGCCGGCCCTCGCGTGATCGAACAGACGGTGCGCGAGCAGCTGCCCGAGGGCTTCCAGCGCAGCGAGTTCCTGCTCGAGCACGGCGCCATCGACATGATCGTGGACCGGCGCGAGATGCGCGACCGCATCGCCTCCCTGTGCGCGATGATGACCGGCAAGCCTGCGCCCTGAGGCCATGACCGGTTCCATCGCCTATCTCGTCGCGATGCTGCTGATCGGCCTGCTGATCATCGTGATGGCGCATCGCATGGCCAAGGCGAAAGGCCTGAACCCGGTGTTCTGGGGCGTCATGGCCGCCCTGTTCGGCCCGCTGGTGTTTCCCTTCATCTGGTTGGCAAAGCCGCGCAACCCGCCTACTTCCCACGGCTGACAGCCGTTCCCCGGAATGCGCTTCCATACGCTCGACGCCTGGCTGGACTGGCAACAGCAGTTGCATCCCCGCGCCATCGATCTTGGTCTCGAACGCATTGACTCGGTGTGGCAAAGCCTCGGAGCTCCGCAGATTGCCGAAACCGTCATTACCGTTGCTGGCACCAACGGCAAGGGCTCGACGGTGGCGGCCTACGAAGCCTGGCTGGGCGCCCACGGCCTGCGCTGCGGCAGCTATACCTCGCCCCATATCCTGCGCTACAACGAACGCATCCGCATCGACGGAACGGCGGTGGAAGACGAACGCCTGGTCGAGGCTTTCGATGCCATCGATCAGGCCCGTGGGGATACGCCGCTGACCTATTTCGAGTTCGGCGCGCTGGCGGCCCTGTGGCTGTTTGCGCGCGAATCCCTCTCCCATGTGATCCTGGAAGTTGGTCTTGGCGGACGGCTCGATGCGGTGAATATCATCGACGCCGATCTCGCCCATATCACACCGATCGGGCTGGATCACCAGGCCTGGCTCGGCAACGACCGGGAAACCATCGGAGCGGAGAAGGCCGGTATCCTGCGGCCACGACAGAAAGCCGTTTACAACGACCCGCAGCCGGTCGCCAGTATTGTCGAGCGGGCCGAATCCCTCGGTTGCGACCTGCGGCTGGCAGGGCGAGACTATTCGATATGCATCGATACCGACGGACAGCATCATTGGCAGGGCAGGGATCTGGCCTGCGAATACCGCTCACCGTTGCCGGGGCGGCACCAGGCCTGGAATCTGGGCGGTGTGTTCGCGGGCCTGGAAGCCCTCGGCCTGTTGCGGGATGCCGGGGATTGCCGGGGCTTCGAGGCCCTGCACAACCCCGGTCGGCTGCAGAAGCTCCTCGAGCGGCCCTTTGCGCTGTGGGTCGATGTCGGCCACAACGAGGACGCGGCGCGCGTACTGGCCGATTTCCTTCGCCGCAACCGGCCCTCGGGCCGGGTGGTGCTGTTGCTCGGGATGCTCGAGGACAAGAACCCGGCGCGTTTCCTGTCCCTGCTGCGGGAGCAGATCGACGATCTCTGGCTGCTCGGCCTCGAGGGCGATCGCGGCCTGGATGCCGAGGCCCTGGCCGGCCGTCTCGAGAGTGAGGCCGAATACCCGCGCTTTCCGTCGGCTGCCGCGGCCCTGGATCACGCGCTGTCAACGCTGGGCAATCAGGATATACTGTTGGCCACCGGCTCTTTCCTGACCGTGGAAGCGGTGATGCGCGCGCTCGAGGCCGCGGACACCGCCGGTTGAATTCCCCCGATAGACTGGAACCCGAACTCCGATATGGATCAACAACTCAAGCAGCGGCTGGTGGGACTGGCCGTGATCTTCTCCCTGGCGGTGATCTTCGTGCCAATGCTGCTCGACGGACCCGAACCGGAGCGGGAAACCCTGGAAGTGAAGATTCCCCCGTCGCCGGAGATCGTCCCCCTGCCGGTGAAGGTGGAAGAGAAGGTGATCGAGCTGCGCCGGGAAACCGACGCCATCGAGCCGCTGCAGGCCCGCATTGTCGACGAGACCAGCGAACCGCCCCAGCCCGAAACGAAAGAAACCGCGGCCGAGTCTTCACCGGCGACAGAAACGGCTGCGAAGCCGGAAGAGTTGACCGGGAATCCGGCAGCGGCAGCCCCGACGCAACCCACCGATGGCAAGCCGAAAGCGGAAACGCCGGCGAAAACCGTCGCCGCCTCCGAAGCGAAACCCGAACCCGAGCCCAAACCGAAGCCGGAATCCAAACCCGGGCCCGAAGCCAAGCCACTGCCGAAGAAGGCCGCCGCGACGGTTGGCGGCGACAGCTTCATCGTCCAGCTCGGCAGCTTCACCGACCGCAACAAGGCCTACGCCCTGCGCGACCGCGTGCGCAAGCTGAAACTGGCCGCCGTCTTCATCGAGAAGTTCGCGGCCCGCGGCAAGACCTTCTACCGCGTCCGTGTCGGCCCCTTCATCAGCCGCGACAAGGCGCGCGTGGTACTCAACAAGCTGCGCGCCAAGTACAACATCAAGGGGCAGGTGATGTCCTACGACAAATGACAGGATGATGTCATCTTGCTTTGACGTGGAGAATGTCTGCCCGGAAAATCGCCGTGAATACATCCTTGTAGGCTCCACGAAGGCATCCACACCTTCGAGGTTTTCCGGGCAGAAACTCACCACGCCTTTCAGTGGCCTGGCTCATCCGATCATGTGGTCCTGCTGCAAGTGATCTCCGCGCTTCGATTCCTCCACGCCGGCGTGCTAGAATCGCGCCTCTTTCGACCGACCGCCACCAACGGACAGCAACATGGCCTGGTTTGATATCGCGATCCTCGGGATCATCCTCGTGTCCACGCTGATCAGCCTGGTGCGCGGCTTCGTCAAGGAGGCGGTTTCGCTGGCCACCTGGCTGCTGGCCGGTTTCCTCGCCGTCAGCTATTACCCGGTGCTGGCCGCCTACCTTTCGGCCTGGATCGAGTCGCCGACCCTGTCCCAGGCGGCGGCCTTCGCGATCCTGTTCATCTGCACCCTGATTGTCGGCGGTATCGTCAATTTCATGATTTCCCAGCTGGTCAACAAGACCGGCCTGTCCGGCACCGACAAGATGCTCGGCATGATCTTCGGCGCCGCCCGCGGCATTCTCATCGTGGCCATGCTGGTGCTGTTCGCCGGCCTCACGCCGATGCCCCAGGAAGCCTGGTGGCAACAGTCGCAGCTGGTGGGTTATTTCACCGACATCGCGTTGTGGATACGCGACGTCATGCCGGAAGACATCGCCGGCAAGTTCAGTTTCTAAACCTTCGGGAATCGATCATCATGTGTGGAATCGTCGGCATCGTCAGCCAGCAACCCGTTGCCCAGGCCATCTACGACAGTCTGCTGGTGCTGCAGCACCGCGGCCAGGACGCGGCGGGGATGGTCACCTGCGAGGGCAACAAGCTGCATCTGCGCAAGGACAACGGCCAGGTCAGCGATGTGTTCCATACCCGGCACATGCTGCGCCTGCTCGGCAACATGGGTATCGGCCATGTGCGTTACCCGACGGCCGGTTGCTCCTCGTCGGCCGAGGCCCAGCCCTTTTACGTCAACTCGCCCTACGGCATCTCGCTGGCGCACAACGGCAACCTGACCAATGCCGATGAACTCAAGGCCGATCTCTACGCCGAGGATCTGCGCCACATCAACACGGATTCCGATTCCGAGGTGCTGCTCAATGTGCTGGCCCACGAACTGCAGCAGTGCGGCAAGCTGAAACTCGAGGTGGACGACATCTTCACCGCGGTGGCGGCTACCCACCGGCGGGTGCAGGGTGCTTATGCGGTCGTGGCGATGCTGACCGGACGCGGCATTCTCGCCTTCCGTGATCCCTACGGCATCCGCCCGGTCTGCTATGGCCGGCGCGAGGGCGAGGCCGGCGTCGAATGGATGGTGGCCTCGGAATCGGTGGCCCTGCAGACCGGCGGTTTCGAGCTGGTGCGCGATCTCAAGCCCGGCGAGGCCATCTACATCGACACCCAGGGCCAGGTGCACCTGCGCGAATGCGCCGATTTCGGCCACCTGACGCCCTGTATCTTCGAGCATGTGTACATGGCGCGGCCGGATTCGATCATCGACGACATCTATGTCTACAAGGCGCGGCTGCGCATGGGCGTGAAGCTGGCCCAGAAGATCCTGCGCGAGCGCCCGGATCACGACATCGACGTGGTGATCCCGATCCCCGACACCAGCCGTCCCTCGGCGATGGAACTGGCCTACCATCTCGGCGTAAAGTTTCGCGAGGGCTTCATCAAGAACCGCTACATCGGCCGCACCTTCATCATGCCGGGCCAGACCCAGCGCAAGCGCTCGGTGCGGCGCAAGCTGAACCCCATCGATATCGAGTTCAAGGGCAAGAATGTGCTGCTGGTGGACGATTCCATCGTGCGCGGCACCACCTCGCAACAGATCATCCAGATGGCTCGCGACGCCGGGGCCAACAAGGTGTACATGGCTTCCGCCGCGCCGCCGGTACGCTATCCCAATGTCTATGGCATCGACATGCCGGCGGTGGACGAACTGATTGCCCACAATCGCAGCGACGAGGAAGTGGGGCGACTGATCGGCGCCGACTGGATGATCTACCAGGATCTCGACGATCTCATCGATGCGGTGCGCAAGGGCAATCCGACGATCCAGCAGTTCGACTGCTCCTGCTTCGACGGCCATTACGTGACCGAGAATGTCAGCGAGGATTACCTGAGAAAGATCCAGTCCGCGCGCTGCGATACCGCCAAGCAGAAGGCCGAGGAGGCGCAACAGGCGGGAATGGAACTGCACAACAACGCATGAGCCTGCAATGGCAGCGGCTGCGGCAGCACCTCGATGCCCTGGTCCTGCCGGACGGCTTGTCTCTGGACCCCGAACGGCCGGTCCTCCATGTCGACATCGACCAGCAACTGCTGGGCCTGCTGCGGCCAGACGATCCCGTGGTTCGCTACTATCCCGTTTCCACCTCAGCCAGGGGTCGCGGCCAGCGCGAGGGCAGCTTCTGCACGCCCACCGGCTGGCATCGCATCGCGGAGTGCATCGGCGCAGGCGAACCCGAGGGGCGCGTGTTTCGCGGGCGTCGCGCTACCGACGAGATCCTGCTGCCCGAGGACTACCAGGGAGACGAGGATGTCATCACCACGCGCATCCTGCGTCTCGAAGGCCTGGAGCCGGGGCACAACCGCGGCGGTGACTGCGACAGCCGCGAACGCTACATCTACCTGCATGGCACCCCCGACGAGGAACGCATCGGCCAGCCGGCGTCGAAGGGCTGCATCCGCCTGCGCAACAGCGATATTCTCGACTTGTTCGAGCAGGTTCGCTCAGGCGATGCCGTGCTCATCGAATAGTGCCCTTTACTTGTCTGGGTAATGAAATGAAGAATTCTCCGGCTTTTCGGGTGGTATGGACATGAACAGCGCAGACAGCACAACCCTGATCGGCATGGTCGCGGTAGTTCTCGGTACCGTCGGCCTGGCCTTGTGGATGAAATGGGCGATCACGCGCAAGGCGAAGCGCATCGAGGGGCAGGCCGCGCCGGACAGCTCGGCCATCGACGAGGGCTGCGAGGCCGACCGCCGGGTCTATTACCTGTATTCGCAGAGTTGCGGTCCCTGCCGCGCGCTCACGCCGCGCATCGACGAGTTGCGAAGCCAATACCCCAACCTGATCAAGCTGGATGTGCAGCAGCATCCGCAACTGGCGCGTGATTTCCATGCCATGGCCACGCCCAGCTTCGTGTTCGTGCGCGACGGCCGGGTCGAAGAGGTGAAGCTGGGGCCGGTCAACGACGACTGGCTGCTCGAGCGCCTGCGCGACGGCTGATATACTGGAAACCGCTTACGAGGATTTCCCCGATGACCGATATACCCCAAAACGATTTCGATTTCGAGACCCTGGCCATCCGCACCGGTCATCACCGTACCGCCGAAGGGGAGCATTCCGAACCGCTGTTCATGACCTCGAGTTTCGTGTTTGGCTCGGCGGCCGAGGCCGCGGCGCGCTTTTCCGGCGAGCAGCCGGGCAACATCTATGCCCGCTTCACCAACCCCACCGTGCGCATCTTCGAGGAGCGCCTGGCGGCCCTCGAAGGGGGCGAGCGCTGTGTCGCCACGGCCTCCGGCATGGCGGCCATCCTGTCCCTGTGCCTGGCCCGGCTGCAGGCGGGGGATCACATCCTGTCCTCGCGCTCGGTATTCGGCACCACGACGGTGCTGTTCGAGCGTTACCTGTCCCGCTTCGGCATCGAAACGACCTTTGTCGATCTGGTCGATCCCGAGGCCTGGAAACAGGCGCTGCGTCCGAACACCCGGCTGCTGTTCCTCGAAACGCCCTCCAATCCGCTCACCGAGGTTGCCGATATCCGGGTCCTGGCCGACCTGGCCCATGACGCCGGCGCCTTGCTGGCCGTGGACAACTGCTTCTGTACGCCCGCGCTGCAGCAGCCCCTGAAGCTGGGGGCCGATGTCGTGATCCATTCCGCCACCAAGTTTCTCGACGGTCAGGGGCGCATCATCGGCGGGGCCGTGGTCGGCGACGAAAAGGTCGTTGGCGAGGAGGTCTACGGCGTGGTGCGCACCGCCGGCCCGAGCATGAGTCCCTTCAATGCCTGGATCGCGCTGAAGGGGCTGGAAACCCTGTCGCTGCGCATGCAGGCCCACTCCGCGAATGCCCGGCAACTGGCCGAGGCGCTGCAGGATCATCCCCGCGTGCGTCAGGTGTTCTTCCCCGGCCTGGAAAGCCATCCCCAGCATGCCCTGGCCGAGCGCCAGCAGAAGGGGCCTGGCGGCATCGTTTCCTTTGTCGTCGAGGGCGGGCGTGAAGCGGCCTGGCGGGTCATCGACCAGACGCGCATGCTGTCGATCACCGCCAATCTCGGTGATACCAAGACCACCATCACCCACCCGGCCTCGACCACCCATGGTCGCCTCAGCGACGAGCAGAAGCAGGCCGCCGGCATCGACGAGGGGCTGATTCGCGTCGCCGTCGGGCTGGAATCGGTCGAGGACATCATCGACGACCTGATGCGGGGCCTCGGCCCGGCATGATGCCGGGCGTTTACGCCACCCTGCAGCAGGCCCTGCAGCAGGAGGATCCCGAGACCAAGTGCCGGGCGGTGGATGCCCTGTACCGCGACTGGCAGGAAGGCCGCTTGTCTCGATGGGATGACACGCCGGTGCTGCCGCTGGATGTGCCCGGCCGCCCCGCGCAGCCGCGGCTGGTGGACCCCCGCGAAACGCCGAAGCGCAGCCTCGGCAGCCCCGAGGGGCGGGCGGTCATGCTCCACGCCTTCGCCCATATCGAATTCAACGCCATCAATCTCGCACTCGATGCCGCCTACCGCTTTCGCGACATGCCGGAGGATTTTGTCGGCGACTGGCTGCAGGTCGCCCACGAGGAAGCCCGGCATTTCCGTCTGATTCGCGACTACCTGCGCGAACTGGGCCACGACTACGGCAGCTGGCCGGCTCACAACGGCCTGTGGGAGATGGTGTGCAAGACCCGCCACGATGTACTGCACCGCATGGCCCTGGTGCCGCGGGTGATGGAGGCCCGGGGACTGGATGTGACGCCGGGGCTGATGCAGCGTTTCGAGCAGGCCGGGGATGGACGCGCGGTAGAGATCTTGCAGGTCATCTACGATGAGGAGATCGGCCATGTGGCGATCGGTAATCGCTGGTTCCATTTTTGTTGCCGACAAAGGGAACTCGAGCCGGGGGAAACCTTCCAACAGCTGATCCGCGAGTACTTTGGCCGATTGCGCGGACCCTTCAACCGATCCGCCCGGCTGCAGGCCGGGTTTGACGAAGACGAACTGACCGCGATGGAACAATCCCTATGCTGAACCCCCGAGCCTTGTTTTCCCTTTTCTGTCTCCTGCCTTCCCTATGGCTGACCTTCCCGGTGCCGTTGCAGGCTGCAGAAGACAACCGTGTGCCGGTCACGGAGCTCATCTTCGAGGAGAGTGAGCCGGGCGTGGAGCCCTATCGCTCGCGCATGCTGCTGGGCGAGAATTGGTTGCGTCTCGACGGCGGCAGCGATGATGGCGATTTCATCCTGTTCGACCGCAAGGCGCGGGAGATCCGCAGCTACAACCGGGACGACCGCACCGAGATGGTGATCCCGCCGCGTGAGATCGCGCCGGTGGATTTCGAACTGCGTTACGAACAGTCCTCACAGCCCCTGGAGGATGCGCCGAAGATTGCCGGCAACACTCCGGTGGAATATCGCTACCGGGCCGACGGCAAGCTGTGCCGCCGTTCGATCAATGCGCCGGGCCTGCTGCCTGAATTCACGGCCGTGCTGAAGGATTACGAGCAGTTGCTGGCGGAGCAGGGCAAGCAGACGCTGGCGCGGATGCCCGCCGATGTGCGCGAAAGCTGCTACATGTCGAACAATTTCCTGCATCCTGTGGATTATTACGAGGGCGGTTTTCCGCTGTTCGTGATCAACGATCAGCAACGCTCACGCCGACTGGTCGGCTACCGCGAGACCGAGGTTCCGCAACGGCTGATGCAGCCGCTGCAGGGCTATCGCCGCTACAGCCCACCGCCGGCCAATCCGCAGCAGGTTCAGCCGGGCCAGGCCACCCCCGGCGTGCTGTCGATCAGCAACGAGGGTCGCTGAGACGGAACCCGTTCGGGGTCCAGCTCAGGTAGCTGGGCCCCAGCCCGACCTGCCAGTCGCCGAGCACGATGCGTTGTCCCGCAGGCAGGGCATGCAGCCCCGGACGGTGGGTATGGCCGTGGATCAGCGTGTCGACACCCAGTTCCCGCATCGTCTGCTCCACCGTTTTCGGGTTCACATCCATGATCGTCATCTGCTTGCCGGACATCGCCTGCTGGCTACGCTCGCGCAATCCCTCGGCTATTTGCCGGCGCTCCTCCAGAGGCCGAGCCAGAAAATCCCTGCGCCAGGCCGGGTCTCGCACCAGGGCGCGGAATTTCAGGTAATCGGTATCGTCGCTGCACAGCAGGTCGCCATGCATCAGCGCCAGACGGTGCTCGCCCAAGGTCATCAGGAAGGGGTCGGGCAGGATATCGAAGCCGATGCGCCGCGCCAGATCCTCGCCGACGAGGAAATCGCGGTTGCCGGCCATGAAATGCAACTCGCAGCGGCTTGCGCAGCGTTGCAGGGCCTCGAACAGGGGCTGGAAGTCCTCGGCCGGATCGTCGTCGCCGAGCCAGGCCTCGAACAGATCCCCCAGAATGAACAAGACCCGGGCCTGGGCGGCCCGGGTCTCGAGGAAGTCGATGAACAGGCGTGTTCGCTGCGGTTGCTGCCGGTCCAGGTGCAGATCGGAAACGAACAGGATCTCGCCGTCGCTCACCGCGGGTACATTCGCCCTACTTGCGGCGGATGGTCTTGATCGTGACCGTCTCCAGCGGCACATCCTGATGGCCGCCCTTGTTGCCGGTCTGGACCGCGGCAATCTTGTCCACCACGTCCATGCCTTCGACGACCTTGCCGAACACGGCATAGCCCCAGCCCTGCATGGTTTCGCTGCGGAAGTTGAGGAAGTCGTTGTCCTTCAGATTGATGAAGAACTGGGAAGTGGCCGAATGCGGATCGTTGGTGCGGGCCATGGCGATGGTGCCGCGATCGTTCTTCAGGCCGTTGTTGGCCTCGTTCTCGATGGGGGCGCGCTTGCTCGGCTTGTCGCGCATGTCGGCGGTCAGTCCGCCGCCCTGGATCATGAAGCCGGGAATGACGCGGTGGAAGATGGTGTCGTCGA
>WGBK01000048.1 GCA_015494335.1 Gammaproteobacteria bacterium
CGCGCAGCTTCGCCTACCGGGACGCGGCCAACAACCGTCTCATCCTGGGCTGCCGCGACGGCGCCAACAACCAGCTCGACACCGACCTGACCAACGACGTCGATCGCGCCAGGCAGTACTACGGTGAGAAGCTGGTAAAGGCCCCCACCGCCACTGCCGCGGTAGCGAAGTTCGCCGCCGCCATGCCGGTATCCTATCAGTACCTGACGGGCCTGAGCGTCAGCGCCGAGGAGATCATCCGGCAGAACGCCCTCTCCAATGCGCTGCGGCGGGGCTTGAGCCAGTTCGCCTCCAGCGCCGGGGCACCGGCGGCGGCCCAGGACTTCGCCCTGGCGCGGGCGGAGCAGGAGCGGCGCACCACCTACGCCGCCCTTGGGGAGATGGCCGGGCGCACCCTGCCCATCCTGCGCAACCTGTTCGAGGCCTTCATCTACGCCGTGTTTCCCATCGCCTTCCTGCTCGCCATGCTGCCGAGCGTGGCGAAGGTGGCGCTGACCTACCTGAAGAGCCTGGTCTGGATCCAGTTGTGGGCGCCGCTCTACGCCGTGCTCCATTTCGCCATGAGTCTCTACAGCCAGAACCCCGCATCCAGCGCCCTCCTTCTGCCCGACGGCAGCAGCGCCCTGTCCCTGGCCAACTACACGGCCCTGGGCCAGGTGATGAGTGACGCCGCACTCATCGCTGGCTATCTCAGCCTGTCCATCCCAATGATTTCATACCTCGTGGTCAACCAGGGCGGCGCCATGATGGCGAGCCTTGCCAGCCGTGTCGCCCAGAGCTACGAAGCCCCGGTGGGCAAGGCCTCCGACGAGGCCTCCACGGGCAACATCAGCCTTGGCAACACCAGCATCGGCAACGCCGGCTGGTGGCAGCAGAACCAGAGTCCGAGCTGGCGGGCCGGCACCTCGACCATGGCCCACCCGGCTACGGGCGCGATGTACACGACCACGCCGGAAGGCCGGTACGTCGATGTGCCGCAATCCAATCTCCCCTTCTCCGCCAACATCGGCGACGCCGTCAAATCCTCGGTCCACACCCAGGCCACCGAGTCGCTGCAGGCTGCACGGACACAAGTAGCCGACTACGCGAACCTGGTATCGGCCAACTACAGCAACATGGAACGCTTCACCGGCCAGACCGCGACGGAGACCGGCGTCAATCTCGACTGGAACCGGGCCGAGATGGCCGCATTTCGACGGGAGTTCGGTGAAACCCAGCGGCTCGCCGACGAGTTCGGCAAGAACCGCGGCTACAGCGCGAGCCAGGCCGCCGAGATGCTGGCGCTGGCCTCCCTGGCCGCCCAGAATCCGAAATTACTCGACCTTGTAAGCCCGGTATCACTACGAGCAGAACTGAATCTTCGCGGCAGGAGTGATGCCCAGATCAAGGAAGACTGGCAGGATGCATTGCGATATGTCCAGGACACCCAGTATGGCAAGCACTGGCAGGCCGCCATTGATGCCGGACATACCGCGGCCGCCGGCGTCCACCAGCGCACCGGTGACAGCCTGGCCGAGGAGCTGTCCGGCGGCCTGCAGGAGCAAATGAGTCATCGCCACGCAACCATAGCCACCCTCCAGGAAGCCGCTGCATGGCAGGAAGCCCGGTCCCGGGTCGAGGAGCAGGGCTTCGCCTTCAGCGCCGATGTGGCGATGCAGGTGCGTGATCACATGATCGGCGCGGAAAAAGGTGTCTTCGCCCGCCCCGGCAGTCTCGACCCGACCTGGAGCGAACGCGATGTGGATGCCCTCTTCGCCCGAGCGGCAGCGGGAGACGCCATGGCCATGCGGGTCATCGCCCACTACGCTGACGAATATGGCCGCCGGGAAGGGCTGGAACTCGCTGGGGTGCAAGATATCCCAACCAAGGATGCCGTCTTCCAGAAGAACGAAGCCTATATGGGCGAGGTCTACAACAAGGAAACCGAGCCCGGGGGCATTCGGGACAGAGCAGCCGGCTTCAGGCAGGCCACCCGGCACGCAGCGGAACATGCCGGTGTTCCAGCCGATGGACAGGTCCGGCGAGGATTCGCCGATATCCAGAAGAAAGCCAAAGAAGACCGCGCCGTGCACGCGCAGATGGTCGACCAGGGCGAGCGCCGAATCCGGACAGACGGCGCCGCACTCCAATCCGACACCGAGGCACGCACTGACCCCGAAAACCAGACCTTGCTGGCCGATTCCATCAAGAACGGCGTTACGCAGGCACTGCCCAGTAAGAAACAGCTAGGTCAGTTAAAAGATCGGTTTTTCGGAGAAGACGACAAGGAGTCGACGAACAAATAACTGGCACTCAATCCCGCCACTCGTACGGCCCGATCTGCCAACGCCTCATGTCGTCATGCCATTCTTCAAGCCACTCTCC
>WGBK01000049.1 GCA_015494335.1 Gammaproteobacteria bacterium
GCACCACGCCGAACTCGCCGAGCGTATGCGCGAAGCCCAGCACCGCCGCGCTGAGCAGGCCCGCACGCGCCTGCGGCAGCACCACGGTCAGAAAGCGATCCAGCGGCGTTGCGCGCAAGGTGGCCGCAACCTCAAGCGTTTGCTCGTCGATGGAAGCAAAGGCTGCCTGCAACGGCTGCACCACGAAGGGCATGGAGAACAGCACCGAGCCGACCACCAGTCCGGCAAAGGTAAAGGCCAGAGGTTGACCGCCGAGCATTTGCATCAAGCCGCCGATCGGTCCCTGCGGCCCCAGCGCCAGCAGCAGGTAGAAGCCGAGCACCGTGGGCGGCAGCACCAGCGGCAGCGCCACCACGGCCTCGAACAGGTACTTGTGCCGCCAGCGGCTGCGTGCCAGCCACCAGGCCAGCGGAATGCCGAGCAGCATCAGGATCAGCGTGCTCAGGCTTGCCAGTTTCAGGGTCAGCAGAAGAGCAGTCAGGTCGGCCTGCAATCCGTTCATGGTCGTTCGTAGCCGTGGCTTTCGATGATGCGCCCCGCCTCCGCTCCAGCGAGAAAGGCGTGGAAGGCGCGCGCGCCGGCGCGGTCATTGAGCAATACCAACTGCTGCTCGATGGGTTCGTGGAGATCGCCGGGCGGCAGCCACCAGGAACCCTCCGCGGAACCGCGCAATTGCGACCAGGCCACGAGACCCAGCTCCGCGTTGCCGCTGGCGACGAAATGGTAGGCCTGGGCGATATTCTCGCCACGCAGCAGACGCCCCTGCAGGCCCGGCCACAGGCCCATTGCCTGCAACAGCTGCCGCGCCGCGCGTCCGTAGGGCGCCAGTTTCGGGTTTGCGATGGCGAGATAACGGAAATCGCCCTGTTTCAGTACCTGCCCCTTGCCGTCCACCCGCTGCGGGTCCGGGCTCCACAGCACCAGCCGACCGATGGCGTAGGTGAAACGGCTGCCGGGCTGGATGCGCCCCTCAGCCTCGAGACGACGGGGCCGTTCGGCATCGGCGGCAAGCAACAGATCGAAGGGCGCGCCCTGGACGATCTGCGCATAGAGCTTGCCGGTGGAACCGCTGACCACTTCAACCCGATGTTCGCTTCCCGATTCGAAGGCCTGAACCAGGGCATCCAGGGTCGGGCGGAAATTGCTCGCCACGGCCACGCGCACGCGATCCGCCGATACACCTGCCGACATCATCAGCAACAGCAATGCGACCAGCCGCGGCCCGGCCCGGCCGTTCATGTACCTGGCTCCCATGCCTGTTCCCGGCCCTGGCAGCGGGCCGGACCCGGCTCGAGCAGGGAAGCCAGGCAATCGCTTCTTTGCGGCTTCGGCAGCTCTCCGATCGCCTCCGAGGCGCGATGGAAGGCGGCAAAATTCCCCCGATTGCGCCGCAGCAGTTCGTGGAACGCCGGCGTGGCATCGTGATAGGTGGCCACCGACAGCAGCTTCGCGTTGTTGATCTCCGATTTCATCCAGCGCTCGAAGCCGTCCCGGCCCGGCAGCTCGGCGGACAAGCGACGATAGTCCTCGCGCAGGCGCTGCAGACGCAAACGCTTCTGCTCGCGCTTCTCCGGCTGTGACCGGGTGCCTGAATAGATCACCTGCAGATCGTCGCGGGCGGCCCGGATCAGTTCGAAAACCTGTCTGCGGTTGTCCAGGCGCCGACGGTAACGGGCCAGGGCCTCCCTGTCGCCTTCATGCGTCAGCCAGGCCACCACGCCGGCCTGCTGCACTGCCGTGGCATAGGCCTCGTTGAAACCACTGTCGTCCTCCACATAGACGCGGCGATGGGCCAGCTCGTGGAACAGCAGCCCGGCCAGCCCCGGCTCGGACCAGCCGAGAAAAGTATTGAGCACTGGGTCGTCGAACCATCCCAGGGTCGAGTAGGCCGCAATGGGCGCGATGTAGACGTCGTAACCCTGCATGCGCAGCGATTCGGCATCCTCTTCGAGCATATCCTCGTCGAAGTAGCCACGGTAGGCGATACAGCCGGCCAGAGGGTGGCACCAGGTTTTGGCCCGCAACGAGAACTCGGGCGCCGCGAAGAGGTTCTTTACCACCCAGTCGCGTCCGAGGTCGGCATAGTCCGCGTAACTGTCCTCCACCGGCAGGGCCAGTTGGCGCTCGGCAAAGACACGCATCTCCAGCACCCGGCGCAGGCGGGAACGCAGGCGATCGTCGGTGGCAGGGTCGGCCAGCCAGTCCTCGATCGGCCGTGTCTTGCCCATCACTTCCAGGTGCCCGCCGATGCTCTGCGAATAATAGGGCAGCTCCGCACAACCAGCGAGCAGTATCAACCAGGGAAGCAACCACAATCTCTTGCTCATGTTCGCTATTGGACCCGACCCCGCACCAAAGTCAACCGTCCCAACCCGGCTTTGCCGCCGCCGATTCGCCTGTGCTACCCTAATCGGCCCCACCCGGACAGCAGCGCATGGAACAGATCGAGATCGACAACGCGGCGGAAGACATCACTCTGTTCACCGACGAGGAACGGGTATCGGTCAAGACCGTGGACGCGGTATTCGAGCAGCAGTGCCCGCTGCGCGGGGAAAAACGGGAATTCACCGTCTTCAACGGCAGCCATTGTCACCAGCGCGTCGAACGCAAGTTCGGCGGCAAGACCAAGCATCGCGTCAACCTGCAGATTCTCGATCCGAAGCCGCGCCGTCGCCGCGACCTGGCCCAGGGCTGGCTGATCGGCAGCGGCATACTCGGCATTATTTCCTTCCTGCTGATCTACCGTCTTTATTTCTCCGGCCAGCCCGCCAGCAGCCTGCTGGTCTCCCTCAGCGTGCTGTCGCTGAGCCTGTTCGCCATCGCCACCCTGCTGACCCTGTATCTGAGCCGCAACCGCATCCGCTACTACAGCCGCTTCGGCCGCGTGCCCTTGCTCGAGCTGATCGGCAATCAACCCAATGCCGGGCGGATCACCGACTTCCTGCGTCGCCTGAGCCATACGGTTCGCCTGTCGCAGCATCACCATCCGCGCGCCACCACCGACGCCCTGTCCTTCGAGCTGCGCGACCTTCGTCGCCTGCGTGACGAGGGCGTGATCGATGCCGAAACCTACGAGCAGGCCAAGCAGCGGATCTTCGCCCACCCGGCCTACCGCGCCTGAACTGCTACCGTTTTCTTTCCGACCGAGGTAACCATGAAACCACGCCTGATCAGTTTCAAGCTCTGTCCCTTCGTGCAGAAGGCCGTGCTCACCCTGCTGAAGAAGCAGGTCGAGTTCGACATCGACTACATCGATCTCGACAACCCGCCGCCGTGGTTCGGGGAGCTGTCGCCGCTGGGCCGTGTGCCGGTGCTGCAGGTGGGCGACGAGGTGTTGTTCGAATCCTCCGTCATCGTCGAGTACCTGGACGAGGTTCATCCGCCCTCGCTGCATCCCGCCGATCCCTTGAAGAAGGCGCAGAACCGCAGCTGGATCGAGTTCGGCAACGAATGCCTGATGAACGGCTACCAGCTGGTCATGGCCGACGACGAAGAGGGCTACCTCGAGCAGGTCAAGGAACTGCACGCCAAGCTCGATCGGCTGGAGCGGCAGCTCGGCGACGGCCCCTGGTTCAACGGCGACACCCTGGCGCTGGTCGATCTCTGCTATATCCCGCTGTTCCAGCGCCTCCAGTACTGCGACGAGGCCTGCCCCGGCCCCTTCGACGATCAGCGGCACCCGAAGCTCCATGCCTGGCGCGAGCGGTTGATGCAACTTCCTCTGGTCAAGGACTCGACCGTGCCGGAAATCCGTGATCTCTATCGCCGCATGATGCAGATGAAGGGCGGCTTTCTCGGCCAGCGCATCGATCTCGGCGAAGGCTGATGAACCTGCGGGACCTGCAGTACCTGGTAGCCGTCGCGGAGACGCGCCATTTTGGCCGTGCCGCGGAACAGTGTTTCGTCAGCCAGCCAACCCTGTCGGGGCAGATCAAGAAGCTGGAGCAGGAACTGGGCGTGACCCTGTTCGAGCGCAGTAACCGCCGCGTCGAGGTCACACCGGCCGGCGAGATGATTCTGCAGCATGCGCGGCAGATACTCGAGCAGGCCGATGTCATCCGCCAGACCGCCCAGGCCTTCAAGGACCCGGTGGCCGGCCCCCTGCGTCTCGGCGCGATTCCCACCATCAGTCCCTACCTGACGCCGTTCATGCTCAAGCCCTTGCAGAAGGACTGGCCACAAATGCGCCTGGTATTGTCGGAGGAGAAAACCGACCGATTGCTGCAGCGCCTGCACGATTACGAGATCGACGCAGCCATACTCGCCACCGAGCACGGGGATCCCGAGTTCGAGCGCATCCCGCTGTTTCGCGAACCCTTCTGGCTGGCCATCCCGCGGGATTCGGATCTCTACAACAAGGAAGACATCACCCGGCAGGATCTGGCCGACTGCCAGTTGCTGCTGCTGGCCGAGGGCCATTGCCTGGCACAGCAGGCCATCGACCTGTGTCAGCTCGACCGCCGCGAGCAGGGCAGCGAACTGGCCAACCTGCGCGCCACCAGCCTCGAAACGCTGCTGCAGCTGGTCGCTGCCGGCTATGGCTCGACGCTGGTGCCGGCGCTGGCGGTCAGCGGTCCCTGGACCTCGGGGCGCGGCATCGTGGTGCGCCCGTTGGAGATACCCGGCGCCTGGCGCGACATATCGCTCTATTTCCGCCGCAGCTTCCCGCGTCGCGCGGCCATCGACGCACTGTGCGAAACCCTGCGCGCCAACCTGCCGAACACGGTACAGGCTGCCAAACCCGACTAATCGCCAAAACCTATCGGATAGAAAGAAACAAACGATTTCATATATCTATCGCCTGCCCCCATACTCTGCTCCGTAGCCTGCATACAGGCAATAACTCAATCATCCATCAATACATCAGGAGCAAAACCATGAAGTTTGAAAATCGCGAAGGCCAGCCGGTCCCCCAGGTCACTTTCCGCACTCGCAAGCAGCACGAGTGGGTGGATGTGAACAGCGACGAGGTGTTCAAGGGCAAGACCGTGATCGTCTTTTCCCTGCCCGGCGCCTTCACCCCGACCTGCTCGTCCACCCATGTGCCGCGCTACAACCAGCTGGCGCCGGTGTTCAAGCGTCACGGCGTGGACGACATCGTCTGCATCTCGGTCAACGACGCCTTCGTCATGAACGAGTGGAAGCGCGAACAGCAAGCCGACAACATCACCTTCCTGCCCGACGGCAACGGCGAGTTCACCGAAGGCATGGGCCTGTTGGTGGACAAGAACGATCTCGGCTTCGGCAAGCGCAGCTGGCGTTACTCGATGCTGGTGAAGGACGGCATCATCGAGAAGATGTTCATCGAGCCGGATCTGCCCGGCGACCCCTTTGAAGTCTCCGATGCCGACACCATGTTGAACTACATCGCCCCGAACGAGGCGGCACCGAAGAGCGTCACCGTGTTCACCCGCCAAGGCTGCCCCTTCTGCGTACGCGCCAAGGGCCTGCTGGCCGACGCCGGTCTCGAATACGACGAGCTGGTGCTGAACCGCGATTTCCGCGAATCGACGATCCGCGCCATCTCCGGTCAGACCACGGTACCGCAGGTGTTCATCGACGGCGAGCGCATCGGCGGCTCCGAGGAACTCGAGCAGTACCTGAACCGCGATCAGGCCGCAGCCTGATCCCGACGATCGCTCCGGCTTCGGCCGGGGCTTTCCACTGGGTTTTCGACGAAGAACCGAGCGGAAAGCCCGAATCATCTTCAGAGGTAAGCAAACCATGCAAGCAAACAGCGACAAACACTACGATCTTCTCGTCCTCGGCGGCGGCAGCGGTGGACTGGCCGTGGCCGAGAAGGCAGCCGCCTTCGGCCGCAAGGTCGGCGTCATCGAGGAAAAACGCCTGGGCGGCACCTGCGTCAACAACGGTTGCGTGCCGAAGAAGGTGATGTGGTATGCGGCCAACCTGGCCCACGCGGTGAAGGACGCCCCCGATTTCGGCGTGCAGGCCCGCCTCGAGCGCATCGACTGGGAAAAACTGGTCCAGGGGCGCGAGAACTACATCACGATGATCAACCGCTTCTGGGACGGCTATGTCGAGGATCTCGGCATCGACCACATCCGCGGGCGCGGACGCTTTGTCGATCGTCATCATGTCGAGGTCGATGGCGAGGTCTACAGCGCCGAGCACATCGTCATCGCCACCGGCGGCCAGCCCATTGTTCCGCCTCTGCCCGGTTCCGATCTCGGCATCACCTCGGACGGCTTCTTCCAGCTCGCGAAGCGCCCCGACCGCGTGGCGATCATCGGCGGCGGCTACATCGGCGTCGAACTGGCTGGCGTATTGCGCGCACTGGGTTCCGAGGTCACCCTGGTGACCCTGGACGACCGCATCCTCAACCTGTTCGACCCGATGATCAGCGAGATCCTGCATCGGGAAATGACCCGCGAAGGCATCGAGATCCACACCGATTTCCAGGTCAGTCGCCTGGCCGAGGGCGAGCAGGGGCTGATCGTTCACGGCGCCGGACAGGACCTGGAAGGTTTCGACACGGTCATCTGGGCCGTCGGCCGTCGCCCAAATACCGCTGAACTGAACCTGCAGGCGGCTGGCGTCAGTGTGCTCGGCAACGGCGTGATCCCGGTGGACGAGTACGAGAACACCAACCAGCCCGGCATCTACGCCATTGGCGATATCACCGGCCGGGTGCAACTCACCCCGGTAGCCATCGCCGCCGGCCGACGCCTGGCCGAACGGCTGTTCAATCATCAGCCGGAAGCAAGGATGGACTACGAGAATATCCCCAGCGTGGTGTTCTCCCACCCGCCGGTGGCCACCATCGGTCTGACGGAGCAGCAGGCACGCGAGGAACACTGCCCGGTTACCGTGTACCAGAGCGA
>WGBK01000050.1 GCA_015494335.1 Gammaproteobacteria bacterium
CCCCGGCCCCGCCGCTCTCGTTTCGCCCCCTCCCGCCGAGACAACCCGAGCGGAAACAATCTCCCCGATACCTCCAGGAAACAAGCCAAACACGGCAGAAATCACGACCGCACCAGCGGCCAGAAATTCCACGGCCGGGACAAGATCGGACCCGCTTCCAGTCACATCACCGCCATCCGCCAGCGGGAAGCCACAAGCCTTCGTGGACAAGGAAACCACCATCGAGCCTCCGCCGCGCCTGCAGAACCTGCTGCAGGCCTTGATGAAGCTGGCCATTCAGCCGTCGAGGCTGTCGCCGCAGCTGCTCCAGTCCAGCCTCGCGCAACTGGGCCTGCTGGGTGGTGCCGGGGAGCAGTCCGGCCTTCCCGCATCGAACAGCGCCGAACTGCTGCCGCGACTGATCGAGCTGCAGGCCCTGTTGCGCGACCAGCCCGAACTGTTCGAACGCCTGCTGCGCAGCCATTTCAATGTCCAGGCCGGCAGCGCGCAGGCCGCTGCGGCAGACACGGCGGACAATGCCGCGGAGCTGCTGCAGTGGCGACAGCAATTCAGCCAGCAGCTGGACCAGAGCATCAACCAGCTGCTGCTCGGCAAGACCGGGCTGCGCCTGCAACAGGATCAACAGCAGCCCCTCAACCTCAACCTGATCTTGCCCCTGCAACTGCCCGACGAACCGCAACGCGAGCTCAAGCTGCACCTGCAGCAACGCCCCAATGCCGAGGAACCGGAGCAGCCGGCCTGGGATGTGCGGCTGTCCTTCGAGTTCGGTCTGCTGGGGTTGATCACCGTCCATGTCCTGTTGCAGGACACGCGCATATCGGCCCATTTCTGGGCCGTGGAAGAAGAGACCTGGCGAAGAATCGATGCCGAGCTGCCGAACTTCAAGCAGCAACTTCAGCGCAGCGGCTTCGAGCTGGGCTTGTTCGACTGTTTTCAGGGACAGCCGAAGACCGACGATCCGGACTCGCCCCAGGTTGGCGAAGGCAACCTGCTGGATGTCGAGGCATGAGCATCGACAGCAGGAAAACGGGGAAATCCTCGCCACGCTTTGCCGTGGCTCTCGAATACGATGGCCAGCAGGCGCCGGTGGTCACGGCCAAGGGGCATCACGAGGTGGCCGAGGAGATCCTCGCCATCGCCGAAAAGGAAGGGATTCCGGTGCACGAGGACCGGGAGCTGGCGGCCTTGCTGGAACAGCTGGATCTGGGCGATCACATTCCGCAGTCGCTGTATGTGGTGGTGGCCGAGATACTGAGTTTCGCCTACCGCCTGTCCGGCAAGCACAAGGACTTCATGGACGACTGAAACCGGCGCCCCCGATATGCGCCATCGCCCGGCTCAGGCGTAGGTATCGATGATGCCCTTGCCGTCGCCCTTCGGGGGTGGCTTGCGCGGCTTGCGCTCGGCCTCGGGCGGCCGCCGCCGCGTGGGCTGTTTCTTGACCACATCGCGCGAGGGCAAAGCCGGCGCGACCGGCCGAATGGGTGCTTCGTCTGCCATCGTGTTCCTCCGGCAGCTTGCCGGGAAAACCGCCCGGCCCGGGTATCACCTCTGCGCTCAGAAGTTGGCGATCTCGCCCCACTCCTCTTCGCTGAGCAGCTTGTTCAGATCGACCAGGATCAGCAGAGTGTCGCCACGGCTGACCACGCCGTCGATGTACTTGGCGGTTTCCGAGTTGCCGACATTGGGCGCAGTGTCGATGTCCTTGCGCGCGATATCGACGACCTCGGCGACGCTGTCGACGAGAATGCCGATAATCTGCTGCTGCGCCTCGATCACGATGATGCGCGTCATGTCGTCGCTTTCTTTGGTCGGCAGACCGAAACGGGTGCGTGCATCGATGACGCTGACCACATTGCCGCGCAGGTTGATGATGCCCAGCACATAATGGGGCGCGCCCGGCACCGGGGCCACTTCGACCTCGCGCAGCACTTCCTGCACCTGCATCACGTCGATGCCGTAGATTTCATCCTCCAGCGTGAAGGTCACGCATTGCAGGGTGCCGCTGTCATTCTGGGTTTCACTCATGTTCCACTCCTGTTCGGAATTCGAATAGCTCTGTTGTTCTGTAACGGCCGGCAAGGCCGAATGTTTAGCTCGTTCAGGCCGCCGGCGCGGAAATTATTAACCCGGCAGTAGAATATATCGTGTTCAGCCGAGCTGTGCGCGTTCGCGGCAAGGCGTCGAAACGCCGCTGTAGCACTCCTACAGCAAGTTTCGACAACGCAGTCCGCGGGCGCGCACAACTCGGCCTGGCTTTTATAAAACAATGGGTTAGGAGCCACAGGCCTCTCCCCTCTCGGCGTTGTGTGCCTTGGCAAGGGAACAACCCTTACCGGCGGCACACGCCTTGACAGGGAAGAGGCCTGTGGCTCTGAACACGACATATTCTACTGCCGGGTTAATACCTGCATATGTCGCCGGATCTTCAGCGGACTGAGCAGGGTCGCGAGGCTCTCGCGCACCGTACCCATCGACAGCCCGCCGCCACCCTCCAGCCAGCGCACATCCTCATCCTCGAGATAGACCACCTCGCCGAGGCGTTCGCAGGTGATGGCGAAGTCCTCATCGGCAAACACCAGGAAATGCAGACCCTGCGCCGCGGCCTGCTTGCGCTGGATGCCCAGCAGCACGGCCGAATCCACGATACGCAAGTTGCATTCGCGGTGCGGCAGCACGCCGAGCAGCCAGTCCGGCGAATCCGGAATGCGGGTCATGGCGCCGGGTTCCAGCGGCGCGACGCTGCCCATGTCGATCAGCGGAATGCACAGGGCATGATCCGCCACCTCGAACATCAGGCACTGCACCGGAAAGCGATAGCGCTGCCGGGGATCCTCGTCGAGGGTCGGCGCATCCGGCTGCGGGGTTTCCGTTGTATCCGGCGGAGCCGCGCTTTCCTCGACCTTCGCCTTGCTGCCGGTTCCAGTCAGCTCGGGTACCGGTTCGACAAGCGCCTCGGCCGGTTCCTGCACCCGGGTTTCGCTTGTTTCCGGCTCCGGCGCCGGTGGCGGCGGTTCGGCCAGCAGGGCTTCCAGCGGCCGCAATCGCACCACCTTTTCCTCGAGCGCGACCGGCCGCGGTCCGGTCTCGGGGGGCGGCGCTTCGCTCAGCAGGTTGTCGAGGTAATTCTCGACCGCGGCAACCGGCTCAAGCAGATTGTTGTTGTCGTTTTTCGGCATGATCCTTTCGATCCTGAATACCCATCAGGAAATGCAGCAGTTTCTTGTAGGCCAGCGAGCCGCGTGAATAGGGGGCGTACTGGGGCAACGGTAGGCCCTGCTTGCTGGCGTCGCGGAACTTGGTATCGATCGGGATCACCGAACCCCAGACGTTGAAACGATAGGTTTCGCGCATTTTCTGCAGGGCGTCCCGGGACGCCCTGGTGCGCTGGTCGTACATGGTCGGCACGATCATGTAGGGCGTTTTCTTGTGCAGGGATTTCTCCACCATGCCCAGGGTCTGCATCATGCGCTCGAGACCGGCCAGGGACAGGTAATCGGTCTGCGCCGGAATCAGCAGCTGGTCGCAGGCGGCCAGGGCGTTGATCATCAGGATGCCGAGCATCGGCGGACAGTCGATCAGCCCGTAGCTGAACTTGTCGGCCACGCACTGGATCGCGCGCGCCACCACCAGCCCCTTGCCGGCGCCCTGGCTGGAACCGATCTGGCGGTCCAGCGTCGCCAGCGCGGTGGAGGCTGCGAACAGGTAGGTATTCTTCAAGGGCGTGGGCAGCAACAGCTTGGCAACATCGGCCGGCGAGGTGGTGGGCTGGGCAAACAGCGAGTAGATGCCCGTCTCCATCTCGTCCGGGTTGTAGCCGAGATAGCTGGTCAGCGAACCGTGGGGGTCGAGATCGACCAGCAGCTGACGCTTGCCGGTATTGGACAGATGACCTGCCAGGCTGACCACGGTCGTGGTCTTGCCGACTCCGCCCTTCTGATTGATGCTTGCCCAGGTTTTCATCGAATCACCCGCTTTGGCGCAACCGCCCGGACCCATGAGTATAATCCGCCACGGCCGACGCGTCAGGCGTAGGTCTTGAGCAGGCCCGGCAC
>WGBK01000051.1 GCA_015494335.1 Gammaproteobacteria bacterium
CAGATAGATGGTCTCGTCGGCGAAGCGGAGCTTGCGGAACTGCCCTAAAACCTTGCGCACACCCTTCGGCGGGACCACCGCACGCTCGAACCAGGGCCGCTTCGGAAAGGCCAGGCACAGACTCGGATCGATCAGCTCGTCCACGCCCAGCAGCTGGTAATCGAAGGGGTCGTCAACCAGCCACACGGTGGCACGGCTGCTGGAAAAATGCAGCTTGGCATGGAACACGCCATGGGAGACGATCAATTCCTCGATCTGCGTCAGCACTTCGTTGATGCGCTCGTCCATCGCGCTGACCACGCGCTGCTGGGCAAACAGGCCTCCACGGATGGCCGGATCGCCCTTCATCTGCCTCCAGGCTTTCTTGCCGAAATCCAGCCCGCCGGTGTAAGGCAGCTTGCGCAGATCGAAATCGGCGCCCAACCAGCCGAGTCGTCGCCCGTCGGATCCCTTGATCACCTGCACTGCGGTCAGTGAAGGCCGCTTGCGATGGCGACTGACATAGGCCTCGGAGAGATAGAACTCCTCGCCCTGCAAGGCGGGCTGCATGTAGGGGCGAGCGGCGCGGTCACGCCCGCGCTGTTCCTGCTTCCGCTTCTTGCGCGATATCGTCGCGGTGATCTGACGCGCCTTGTCGTCCAGCACCCACAGATACTTGCTGTACTGCGCCGCCTCCATACGCTCCTGCAGCAACTGTTCGAGTCGTTCCCGATCCTCCATCCAGGGCGCCAGCTCATCCGCCAGTGCGCGCATGTCTGCCGCCAGCAGGTTGGCCAGGGCCTTTCGCTGTCGCTCGATCTGTTGCTTGATATTGAACCCTTGACTCGTCATCTGTGGATTTACCTCTCTTCCCGCCCAGGTTTCAGAACTCTTACGAAACAGCGGAGTCAGTGATATTGTTGCCGTGCAGCACTCGCCTTGGAAAACAGACAAGGGCATTTACAACTGTTTCCAGGATCATACCGCCATTCCATAGGGAGATATAAATCATGGCCGTACTCCGCTTCTTCACTCTCGTCTTTCTCGCTACAGGCCTCACCGCCTGCGCCCAGGGCATAAAGTTGTCCCAACCGGCCGAAACCGTATCCATCTGTACGGAATACCAGTTAGCTGACCCGAAGGCCCAGCAAATGATCGAGTCCCGGATGCGGGAGATCATCCGGAACTCGTCTCGACTCTTTGGGTGCAATTCCAGCCAATCCACCCAGGCCCGATTAAACATGAACTTCTCGGATTACAAACTGGTTTCTCCATCCGGCCGTGCTGCTAAGACCCTGGCAACAGCTGGCTCGGTAGCCCTGGTCGCCGAAGGCGTCCCCTTTCTGGTGGTGTTGATTCCGAGTAACGCCTTGACGGCCCAAAATACCATTCACTACAGCAATACGGGGGCAAGCGAGCAGTTCAGCCTGAAGGTTACCGACGCATCCTGGTTCGAGTCCCGTGAACAGCAGATCAAGAAGCTACCCCAGATGGTCGACGAAATGGTCGACTCCATCCTGAAAGCGAGCAAGAGTAAGGCATCGAGCCAACAAGCAAAAACCCCGACGAGCTGAAGCTCGGCGCGTTTCAACAGGCCGTAAGATCGAAAGCCTGTTCAAGCAGACTGGTCAGATAGCTGCCCCGGCCCAGGTGGACCCGTATCTCGAGGGTTTGCTCGCCCTGCCAGTGGAATTCGAGATCCGTTGCTCGGGCACGGTGCGCTCGCAAGCCGTAGCGGGCATCCACCTGTTTCAGGCACTGGACCATCTCTCCGGCTTCGGCGTACACCGACTGTTCGAGGGCTGCCGCCGGTCCTGCCAGAGGGCTTTCGCCGCGACCGTAAAGCCCGATGCCGCTGTGCAGATCCCCGTTGCGATAGCGATCGAGCAGGGTTTCATCCGCTTCCTCGCTAAACCAGCTGCCGCTGCCGTCGAGCATCCAGACATCCCCTTCCAGGGGTTGTTCCCAGATGCCTTGTTCGATACGGCGGGCCAGCACTCGGTTGAACAGCTCGCTGCGCAGGGATGAGATGTACAGGCTGCACCGGTTGCGACTCAGGCGCTTGCGGGAGCGCGTGCCTGCAAGCGCCTTCAAGGCCCGCGCAACATTGTCCCCACCCCGTCCGAAGCGCTGCTCGCCGAAGTAGTTCGCAAAACCCTGCCGGCGGATTCGAGACAGACGCTCCTCCACTGCAGTCCGGTCGGCCTCGACCTGCCGCAACAGCACGACAAAGGCATTGCCTCGGTGCGCGCCCACGCGCAGCTTGCGGTCATGCCAATGAGCCTCGAGCACGCGCCAGTCCGGGACTTCGGGAAACTCGGGAATTTCGCGTTGGCCGGGGAGCTGCAGACTCAGCCACTGCTCGGTCACCGCCTGCTTGTCCTTGAGACCGGCGTATCCGATCTGTCGCGCGGGAATCCCCACGCTACGCGCCAGTTCATCGATCAGTTCATGGGTGGTCATGCCGCGCTTCTCGACACGCAGCAACAGGTGTTCGCCCTGCCCTGAGGCTTCGAATCCGAGTAGTTCCCGTACGCGAAAATCTTCCGGCTGCTGCTTGAAGCAGGCCGTGCCGAGCGGGGCTCCCCAGGGACCGGGGCGCGACGAGTTCAATAGACCGTCGGTGGCTTGCGCACCGCCACCTGGTTGCGCAGGTAGTTGATGGACGCATCCTGGCCGGCTCTTGCCTGATTCGCCTGTATTCGAGCCAGGCGCAACAAGGCATGCGCGGACGGCAGCGCCGAGGCGTCGCCCGCCGGTCTCGGCAAGCCGGCCTGCTCCAGCGCCTGCAGCGCGGACCCGGCGATCAGCGCCTGCTCGTCGAAACGCAACTCCGCCAGCGGCAGCAGGCACTCTTTTTCGAGCCGCTGCATCACAGCCTGTTCGTCCCGCTGATAAAGGCCGCTGTAGGCTTCGCCCATGCGCGCATCGATAACCGCCTGAACCCGATCCACGCCCTGCTCGTCGGCAACCCGTTGGGCCAGCACCGCCAGCGTCGAGACGCCGATCAGCGGTATCGACAGAGCGATGGCGATGCCCTGGGCGGTGGCCGCGGCGATGCGGACGCCGGTAAAGGCGCCGGGTCCGTTGGCAAAGGCAACATGGGTGATATCGGTACGATGCAGGCCGGATTCGGCGAGCACCGCGTCGAGCATGGACGGCAGGGCCGAACTGTGCCCCCGTGGCGTGATATCGAAGCGGGAGAAAGACTCGCCATCGGCGCGCAGCAGAGCGGCGGAGCAGGCTTCGGTGGAGGTGTCGAGGGCGAGGATGTTCAGCTGGCGATCCCGCGTTGGCTGTTGACGATGAAGTCCACGAAGCGCGCGACTTCCTCGAACTGCTCGGTCAGCGGGCGCAGCTGTTCAACCGCCTCGGCACGCGGTGTTTTCGATTTCAGCAGCAGGCGAAAACTCTTGTGCAGGGCGCGAATCAGCTCCGGCGAGAAGCCGTTGCGCTTGAGCCCCTCCTTGTTGATGGCCACCGTGCGCGCCCGGTTGCCGGCCGCGGTGGAATACGGCGGCACATCCTGGGTCACCACCGAGCCCAGGCCCATGAAGGCACGCTCGCCCAGACGGGTGAACTGATGCACCGAGGTGAAGCCGCCGAGTATGGCATGATCGCCGACTTCGACATGGCCGGCCAGCGATGCGGCATTGGCGAAGATCGTGTGATCGCCGACCACGCAGTCGTGGGCGACATGGGCGTAGGCCATGAACAGGTTGTCGCTGCCGATCACGGTACGCCCGTGCCCCGCGGCGGTACCGCGATTGAAGGTGACGAACTCGCGGATCACGTTGCGATCGCCGACGATCAGCTCGGTCGGTTCGCCGGCGTATTTCTTGTCCTGCGGGGCCTCGCCAATGGAACTGAACTGGTAGATGCGGTTGTCGCTTCCGATGCGGGTCGGCCCGGCCATCACCACATGAGGGCCGATATGGCAGCGGTCGCCGATCTCGACATCGGCGCCGATCACGCTGTAGGCGCCAATGGTGACGCCCTCGCCGATGCGCGCGGCGGGATCGATGATGGCCGTCTCGTGGATCACGGCTGACGATCCTGGGCACTGCACATCATCTCGGCCTCCGCCACCACCTGATCATCGACCCGGGCGACGCAGCTGTAGAAGCCGATACCGCGCAGATCCCGCTTGAGTTGGACCGACAGGTTCAACTGGTCGCCGGGCGTGACCTGCCCACGGAAGCGGGCCTTGTCGATGCCCACGAGCAGGTAGAGCTTGTCGCGTCGCTCGTCTCCCATGCTGCAGAAGGCCAGCAATCCGGTGGCCTGGGCCAGGGCTTCGAGGATCAGCACGCCCGGCATCACCGGCTGGCCGGGGAAATGACCCTGGAAAAAGGGTTCGTTGAAGCTGACATTCTTCAGCGCCGTCAGGGACTTGCCGCTGTCGCAGTCGAGCACGCGGTCGATCATCAGGAAGGGATAGCGATGCGGCAGATAGTCCATGATCTGGTGGATATCGAAGCCGTTGATTGAGTTGTCTGTCATGTTTGTCCGTGGGTTGTCCGTGATCATTCAGGAGTATCTTCGTTCTTCCCGGCCAGCGCCTTTTCCAGGCGCGCAAGGCGTTGCGCCATCTCGTCGAGCTGCTTGTAGCGGGCGCTGACGCGACGCCAGTCGCGGTTGCTCATCAGCGGCGTTCCCGAGGAATAGACGCCGGCCTCGGGAATGCTCTTGGTCACCAGCGCCGTCGCCGTCACGGTCACGCCATCGGCGATGTCGAGGTGCCCCATCACCGAGGCACGCCCGGAAATGCGGCAGTTGCGCCCGACCGTCGAGCTCCCGGCAAAGCCGGAACAAGCCGCGACCGCGGTATTTTCACCGATCCGTACGTTGTGTGCCACCTGAATCAGGTTGTCGAGCTTGACACCGTCCTCGATCACCGTGTCGTCCAGCGCGCCGCGATCGATGGTGGTGTTGGCGCCGATCTCGACCCGATCGCCGATACGCACCCGGCCCAGTTGGGGGATACGGGTCCATCGCTCCCCTTCCAGCACAAGACCGAAACCATCGGAACCGATCACCACGCCACTCTGCAGGATGCATTCATCGCCAAGAGTCGTGTCGGAATAAAGGGTCACATTCGGGTGCAGCAGGCAACCGCGGCCGATGCGCACTCCTTGCCCGACCACACAGCCAGCGGAAATCACGCTGCCATCCCCGATCCGAGTGCCCTCACCGATGCTGACCAACGGACCGATGGACACCCCCTCTCCCAGCTCTGCGGAATCGGCCACCACGGCACTTGGGTGGATACCGGGTTCGGGGCGGGGATGGTCGAGGCCAAGACAATCGATGGCGCGGACGAAATCCCGCTGTGGATAGTCGGAGAACAGCCATCCGTGATCTCCGTCTTCCGGCGCCGGCTGGAAATCACGGGGTACCAGAACGGCACCGCAGGCGCTGAAGCGCAGTTGCTCGCGATATTTTTCCTGTTGCAGAAAGCAGAGGTCCTTTTCACCGGCCGAAGCGAGGGAGGCAACCCCGGAAATCGACTGATCTTCACGACCCCGAAAATCCAGGCCGAGGCAACCGGCGAGCTGTTGCAGGCTCAGTGAACGGTGGGATTCGGCTGGAAGAGGCAAGGTGGGGAACCGGCTGCGAGGTTACTGGGGAGTGGTGGCTTCCCGATCCTGCATGTCCTTGAGCATCTCGATGATGCGCGGCGTGACATCGATGGCATCGGAGACATAGCTGACGCCCTCGGTGAGAATCAGGTCGAATTTCTCTTCGTCTCCGAGGCGCTTCAGGGCCGCGGAAATCACCGTCTGCAGATTGCGTATCTCCTCGTTGCGCCGCAGGTTCTGATCCTCGCGGAATTCCTGCTGCTCGAACTTGAGCTGGCTGAGCTTGAGCCGCAGCTCGCGTTCCAGCTTGCGCCGCGCCGCCTGGCTCATGATGTCGCCTTCCGACTTGAGCTTGCTCTCGATTTCCAGCAACTCGGCCTGCTTGGCCTTGAGCTGTTTCTCGCGGGTTTCGAACTCGGATTTCAGCCGTTCCTCGACCCGGCGGGCCTGCGGCGCCTCGCGCAACACGGTGCCGGTGTTGACAAAGCCGATCTTGTAGAAATACACGCGTTGGGGCGTTTCGGCGGGTGCGGATTCGCCCTGAGCCTGCAATGCGGGGGCAACCAGGCCTGCCAGCAGGGCCAGCGGCAACAGAGGGATCAGCAAAGTCTTCAAATCAGCCTCGCATCTTCGGTTCGGCGGACATCGCCGATCCGATCAGAAAGGCGCGCCGAGGGAAAACTGGAAGTTCTTGGTTTTATCGTTGGACTCGTCATCGATCGGCCAGGCATAGCTCAACTCGATCGGACCCACCGCGGTAAACCACTTGGCGGATATGCCCACCGATGACCGCAATGCATCCGTGTCATAGGCATCGGTATCGGAGAACACACTGCCGGTGTCCAAGTATACCCCAAGGCGGAAGGTATCCGCACCACCAAACGCATCCATCTGGAACAGGAACTCGGAGTTGGTAATCAGCTGCAGATTGCCACCGTAGGGGTCGCCGCGCGAATCCAGGGGCCCGAGGCTGTTGGGCTCGTATCCCCGTACGCTGCGCACACCGCCAGCTCGATATTTCTCGAAGAACGGCAGATCGGTGGTATCGCCATAGGCCTTGCCGTAGCCGATCCGCCCCTTGAAGGAGAAGGTGACGGTGTCGCTTACCGGGAACAGGGACTGGTGGCGGAACAGCAGCTTGTAGTAGTCCAGATCGCCGGTGAAAACCTCCATGCTGATGCTGTTGAGCGCGCCCCGTTCGGGGAAAATCAACCGGTTGCGGCTGTCCTTGCTGAAGCCAAGGCTGGCAAACAGGCCGTCATAGGTATCGCCACTGGGCGTATCGCCCGGACTGTAGTCCTCGTTGTTGTCGATGACGAAATTGAAAACCTCGGTGGAACTGAATGGCGAAATCAGTACATCGTTTCGCATCAGACCCAGTGAGAAGTTGATCTGGTTGAACTCGGACAAAGGCACACCGAAACCGACCGACAGGCGGGTGCGATCGATAAAATAGTTGGAGAAGTTTGCCTCGGCCGCATCGGTCTTGGAATAACTCAGACTCAGACTGCGGCTGATGCCATCCTGGGTCCAGTAGGGGTTGAGATAGCTGATCTCGTACTTTTCCTTGGCCCGCGTATTGTTGAAGGTAATGCCGATCCGGTTGCCCGTGCCAAAGACATTGTCATGGGTCAAGCCGAGGCTGAGAATCGCGCCCTGGGCCTCGGAATAGCCGGCGCTGATATTGAAGCTGCCCGAGAAGCGCTCGGTCACGCTGACCACGATATCCATCTGGTCGGAATCCGGCGCCACGCGCTCGAAGCGAGTCTTTACATCGGAGATGTACTTCAGGCGCTGCAGACGGATCTTGGAGCGCTCCAGACGACTGGCCGAATAGGGCGCGCCCTCGAATTGACGCATCTCCCGACGCAGCACATAGTCGCGGGTGCCGGTATTGCCCTCGAACAGGATACGGCGCACGGTCATCTTCTGCCCGGGGGTGATGAGGATGGTCAGTTCGACGGTTTTGTCCTCGTCATTGAGCTTGGGGATGGCATTGACATCGGCGAAGGCATAGCCCTCCTGCCCCAGCCGCTGCCCCATCAGCTTGGTGGTGAGCTGGATGCGCTTGCGCGAGAATACGTCTCCCTCGCGGATCAGCAACAGCGCCTTGAGCTGTTTTTCCGGAACCACCAGGTCGCCGGTCAGGTTGATCCTGCTGATATTGTAGGGTTCGCCCTCGTGGATATTGATCGTGATGTTGATTGCCTTGCGATCCGGCGTGATGGTGACCTGCTTGGACTCGATCTGGAACTTCACGTAACCGCGGTCGAGGTAGAATGACCGCAGGGCTTCGAGATCGCCGGAAAGCTTGACGCTGGAATACTTGTCGGAGGGGAACCAGCCACTGTCGGAGGTCTCGAGCTTGAACAGATCGAGCAG
Organism: Gammaproteobacteria bacterium; assembly: GCA_015494335.1. Lineage (GTDB taxonomy): Bacteria > Pseudomonadota > Gammaproteobacteria > S144-22. Next base: position 7,944 of record WGBK01000051.1, read on the forward strand.
CTCCTCCTCGCTGAAGGCCTGGTTGCCGACGATATTGATACTGCGGATGCGCGCCGGCGCGCCCTCGGAGATGTCGATACGCACCGCCACCCGGTCCTCATCGAGCTGTTCCGCCTCGGCTTCGATGCGCACCGAGTACTTGCCCAGGGAGTAATAGAGCTGCAGCAGTTCCTGTTGCAGCTTCTCCAGCAGCTTGGGATTATAGGTCTTGCCCTTGGTCATGCCGATCTGCTTCAGCGCATCCTTCATGCTTTCGGTCGTGACCTCCTTGTTGCCCTTGACGGTCACGCTGGCGATGGCCGGGCGTTCCCTGACATCGATGATCAGCGTGTTGCCCTTGCGCAGCAGACGGATCTGATCGAAGAATCCGGTCTTGTAGAGTTCGGAAATGACCTTCGGCGACTGTTCCTCGTCGAAGCTTTCGCCCACCTTGAGCGGCAGATAGTTGAGCAGCGTGCCGATGGCGATCTTGCGGATGCCGTGGACCTCGATGTCCTCGACGGTGAAACGGTCGGCGCGGGCCTGCGGCGCGGACAACAGCAGGAGTACAAGGCAATAGGGCAAAAGGTTGCGGAACACTCGGACTACTCCAGTAAACGCAGGATATCGTTGTAAAAGGCGACAGACATTAACATCAGAAGCAGGGCCAGGCCAATCCGCTGCCCCATTTCCTCGAACTGTTCCGAGACTGGGCTGCCCTTGACGATCTCGATCAGGTAATAGAACAGGTGCCCGCCGTCGAGCATCGGAATCGGCAGCAGGTTGAGTACCCCGAGACTGATGCTGATCACGGCGAGAAAGGCGAAGAAGGGTTCGATGCCGATCTGCGCCGACATGCCGGCGTACTTGGCAATGGTGATCGGACCGGAGAGGTTCTTCAGGCTGGCTTCGCCAACCACCAGCTTGCCGAGCACCTTCAGCGTCAGCACCGACATGTTCCAGGTCTTGCGCACCGCCTCGGACAGGGCCTCCACCGGGCCGAAGCGTTGTGTCACCAGCATTTGCTGGCGGATTTCATCGGGGATCTCGACCACATTCTGCACCCCGATGAAACCGTAGGACTCGCCCGAATCATCGCTGCGCGTGCCCGGCGTGACGGTCAGATCCATCCTTTGCCCGTCCCGCTCCACGGTAACACGGATCGGCTGTCCGGGATGTGCGCGCACGTAATCGACCCACTGACGAACATCGGTCACCGGCTCCCCATCCATGGCGACAACACGATCGCCCGCCATGAATCCGGCGGCGGCCGCGGCCCCATCCGGAAGAACCTCGGCGATGGTCGGCGGAATCTGCGGACGCCACGGGCGAATGCCCAGCTGCTCGATCAGATCGGTTTTCTCGTCCTGCAGGAAATTGAGCTGGGAGGTATTCAAAAGCACCTCGCGCAGCATCTGATCCCGGCCCATGACCTCGAGACGAATCTCCGGTTCGTCCACCGCCTCCTGCATCAATTCCATGCGGGCGCGCTCCCAGGTCGGGGTTTCCACGCCGTTGACGCGAACGATCTCGTCGCCCGGCCGCAGGCCGGCCTCGGCCGCGATGCTCGCCGGCGCCACCTCGCCGATCACCGGCTTGATGCCCTGGACCCCGGCCATGAAGATGACCGCATAGGCCAGGATCGCAAACAGGAAATTGAAGGCCGGACCGGCCACGACGATGGCAAAGCGTTTGGACACGGGCTGGCGATTGAAGGCGCGTGGCAACTCTTCCTCGGGCACCTCGCCTTCGCGTTCGTCGAGCATCTTGACATAGCCGCCGAGAGGAATGGCCGACAGGGAATACTCGATCTTTTCCGGCCCCGCCACCTTGGTCCAGATGGGCTTGCCGAAACCGACGGAGAAACGCAACACCTTGACCCCAAGCTTGCGCGCAACCCAGAAATGACCGAATTCATGGACGATGATCAGCAACCCGAGGGCCACCACGAAGGCGCCAATACTGAACAGCACATCGAACATCAGGCAAGGTCCTCCGCGATGCGTCGGCGTACCCGTTCACGGGCCGCGCGGTCGTCGGCCAGTATCTGTTCCAGAGAATCGCCGGGGTGGGATTCGATATGCTGCATGCAGTCTTCTATCAGTTGCGGTATGCGGGTAAAGGCGATACGCCCGTTGAGAAAGGCGTCCACCGCGATCTCGTTGGCCGCGTTGAGTATGGCCGGCCGGGTTCCGCCCTCGGCAATGGCGGCCCGCGCCAAACGCAGGCAGGGGAAACGGTTTTCGTCGGCGGCCTCGAAGTTCAGTTGACTGACCGTCACCGGGTCCAATGGTTCCACCCCGCTCTCGATCCGGTCGGGATATCCGAGCGCATGGGCGATCGGCGTGCGCATGTCCGGGTTGCCCAGTTGCGCCAGCACCGAGCCGTCGTTGTAGGCCACCATGGAATGGATGATGCTCTGGGGGTGCAGCAGGATTTCGATCTCCGATTCCGGCAGACCGAACAGCCAGCAGGCCTCGATCAGTTCCAGCCCCTTGTTCATCATGGTGGCCGAATCCACCGAGATCTTCGGCCCCATGCTCCAGTTGGGATGGGCGATGGCCTGTTCGGGGGTAATCGCGTCGAAGCGATTCAGCGGCCATTCGCGGAACGGGCCGCCGGAGCCGGTGAGCCAGATGCGACTGACGCCCCGCTGCTTCAGTCCCCTGGTCTGGCCATTGGGCAGGCACTGGAAAATGGCATTGTGTTCGCTGTCGATGGGCAGCAATTCGGCGCCGCTGTCGCGCACCGCATTCATGAACAGCTGCCCGGCCATCACCAGGGCTTCCTTGTTGGCCAGCAACACGCGCTTGCCGGCACGCACCGCGGCCAGCGTCGGCATCAGGCCGACAGCGCCGACGATGGCGGCCATCACCGTGTCCACCTCGGGGTCCGCGGCAATATCGACCAGCGCCTGTTCGCCGCTGCGAATCTCGATATCCTCGCCGGCCAGGGCATCGGCGAGCCGGGCTGCGGCCTCGGAATCGGCCATCACCGCGATCCTCGGCCGATGCTTGCGGCAGATCTCCAGCATGCGATCGACACTGTGGTTGGCACTGACCGCCTGCAGGAGGAACCGCTCAGGGTGGCGGGCCAGCACGTCCAGCGTACTCTGGCCGATGGAGCCGGTGGCGCCAAGCAGACAGATCTTCTGCATCAGACGCCTCCAACCAGGAACAGACCGGCGAGGAATACCGGCGTAGCGGCGATCAGCGAATCGATGCGATCGAGCACACCGCCGTGGCCCGGCAGCAGATGACTGCTGTCCTTGACCCCGGC
>WGBK01000052.1 GCA_015494335.1 Gammaproteobacteria bacterium
GGCCTGTGGCGCTCGATTCAGCAATTCCCGAAGCCGCTGATCGCCGCGGTCAACGGTTACGCTCTCGGCGGCGGTTGCGAGCTGGCCCTGCAGGCGGACATCATCCTCGCCGGACGCAACGCACAGTTCGGCCAGCCCGAGATCAAGCTTGGCATCATCCCCGGCGCCGGCGGCATCCAGCGGCTGATCCGGCGAGTCGGCCGTTCCCTGGCCAGCCAGATGGTGCTGACCGGCCAGTTCATCGATGCCAGGACCGCCTTGCGCGCCGGCCTGGTCAGCGAGATCTGCGAACCCGAGCTGACCCTGGAGCGAGCCCGGGAGATCGCCGCGGAGATCGCCGCCCTGCCTCCGCTGGCAGTGCAACAGGCGGGCCAGGCCCTGAGCCTGGCCGACGAGATGCCGCTGTCCGCGGCGCTGGAATTCGAGCGCAAGGCCTTTGTGCTGCTCGCCGGCACCGAGGACCGCAACGAGGGCTTGCAAGCCTTCCTCGAAAAACGCAAACCCGTGTTCAAGGGCAAGTAAAACCATGTCCTATCAGACTCTTCAATTCGACCTCTCCGACGGCGTCGCCACGCTGACCCTGAATCGCCCGGACAAGCTCAACAGCTTCAATGCCGAGATGCACGAGGAGATGCGCGACGCGATGAAAACCGTGGAACGCAACGACGAGATCCGCTGCCTGCTGTTGACCGGAGCCGGTCGCGCCTTTTGCGCCGGTCAGGATCTTGGCGATCGCGATGTCTCTCCCGATGCCGAACCGCCGGACCTCGGCGACTCGCTGGAACGCAACTACAACCCGCTGATCCGCCGCATCACGGGCCTTGAAAAGCCCGTGGTCTGCGCCGTCAACGGCGTGGCTGCCGGTGCCGGCGCCAACCTTGCGCTGGCCTGCGACATCGTGCTCGCGGCCCAGTCGGCCACCTTCATCCAGTCCTTCAGCCGCATCGGCCTGGTGCCGGATTCCGGCGGCAGCTGGCTGTTGCCGCGCCTGGTCGGCCGTGCCCGCGCGCTGGCGATCACGTTGCTGGCGGAAAAGGTCAGCGCCCAGCAGGCCGCGGACTGGGGCATGATCTGGAAAGCCCTCGGCGACGAGGAGCTGATGCCCCAGGCGATCAAGCTGTCGCAGCAACTGGCCCGGCAACCGACCCGCGGCCTGGGTTACCTCAAGCGCTGCATGCAACTGTCCAGCGAAAACGATCTCGATCGCCAGCTGGATGTCGAGCGCGACCTGCAACGCTTGGCTGGCCGCACCGACGACTACCGCGAGGGCGTAGCCGCCTTCCTGCAGAAACGCGAACCCCGCTTCACCGGAAAATAGACCCCATGACCGCTCTCTCCCCCGAACAGACGATCGCCGTGATCGGCGCCGGTGCCATGGGCGCGGGCGTGGCCCAGGTGGCGGCCAACGCCGGCCATCCGGTCAAGCTCTACGATCAGGCCGAGGGCGCCGCGGAACGCGCCATCGAGCGCATCGCACGCGGCCTCGACCGCCTGGTCGAACGCGGCCGTATCAGCGCCGAGGAGCAAGCGGCGCTGGTATCGCGCATCCAGCCCGTCGATACGCTGGAGGAAATCGGCGACGCCGCCCTGGTGATCGAGGCCATCGTCGAGGATCTTTCGATCAAGCAGCAGCTGTTCCGGCAACTCGAAGGGCTCTGCCCCGAGGCGATCCTGGCCAGCAATACCTCATCACTGTCGATCACCGCCATCGGCTCCGCATTGCAACGGCCCGAACGACTGATCGGCATGCATTTCTTCAACCCGGCGCCGATCATGAAGCTGGTCGAGATCATCCGCGGCCTGGCCAGCGACCCGGCACTCGCCCAGACCCTGTTCGATACCGCCCAGGCCTGGGGCAAGCTGGCCGTCCACGCCCGCTCCACGCCCGGCTTCATCGTCAACCGCGTCGCCCGCCCCTACTACGCCGAGGCCCTGCGCCTGTTGCAGGAAGGCGCTGCCGATGTCCCTACGCTGGACGCGCTGTACCGCGAGGCCGGCGGTTTCCGCATGGGCCCTTTCGAGCTGATGGATCTGATCGGCCAGGATGTCAACTACGCGGTTACCGCCTCGGTACACCAGGCCTATTACGGCGATCCGCGCTTCACCCCGTCGCTGATCCAGAAGGAACTGGTCGATGCCGGCTGGCTGGGTCGCAAGAGCGGTCGCGGCTTCTATGACTACCATGAAGGCGCCGAGCGTCCCGAACCAGTCACCGCCGAGCTCGCCGAACCGCCGGCGGAAGTCAGCCTGATCGCCCCGCCGCCCCTGCTCCAGCCCCTGCGCAGCCTGCTCGAGCAGGCCGGTATTGCCCACAGCGCCGCCGAGGGCGAGGAATGCTCGCTGATTTCCGATGCCTTCACCCTGTGCCTGACCGACGGCCGCATGGCCACGCTGCGCGCCCGCGAGGACAACCTGAAAAACCTGGTGCTGTTCGATCTCGCGCTGGATTACGAAGGCTGCGAGCGCATCGCTCTCTGCGCCGCCGAACAGTCCGCGCCCGAGGCCCTGCGCCAGGCCAGTGGCCTGTTCCAGGCCATGGGCAAGTCCGTCAGTCTGATCGAGGATGTCGCCGGCATGGTCGTGATGCGTACGGTCTGCATGCTCGCCAACGAGGGCGCCGACGCGGTAAACCAGCAGGTCTGCGATGCCGCTGCGGTGGATACCGCGATGCAGGCCGGCGTCAACTACCCGAAAGGCCCCCTGGCCTGGGCCGATGCGATCGGCCTGCCCCGGGTTCTGGAGGTGCTCGATCATCTGCAACACAACTATGGCGAGGATCGCTACCGCCCCTCGCCGCTGTTGCTGAAACACGCCGCCGCCGGCCGGAGCTGCCATGAGCCATCCTGACGAAGCCCGACTGGCCATCGCCTGCAGCGAGGCCATGCACGCGCGTGACGATGCCGCACAGGCCCTTGGCATCGAGCTCCTCGAATCCACGCCCGGACGCGCACGGCTGGCAATGACGGTGGAACCGCGCATGACCAACGGGCACGATGTCTGCCACGGCGGCGTGCTATTTACCCTCGCCGACACCGCCTTTGCCCACGCCTGCAACAACCGCAACCGGATCACCGTGGCCGCCGCCGCGAGCATCCAGTTTCTCGCGCCCGGCCGGGTCGGCGAACGCCTCGTCGCCACCGCCTTCGAACGCTCCCGCGGCAAGCGCACCGGCGTCTACGATGTCGAGATCCACAACCCGAAAGGCGAGCTGATCGCCCTGTTCCGCGGCAACGCCCATCAGATCCGCGGCCAGCTCGTCCCCGACCCCGAATCCCCCGAAGGAGACCCATCCGCATGACCCAGGCATTCATCTGCGACCCGATCCGCACACCCATAGGCCGCTACGGCGGCGCCCTGTCCTCGATCCGCGCCGACGATCTCGCCGCCCTGCCGATCCGCGAACTGATGCAGCGCCACCCCGGTCTCGACTGGGGACAGGTCGACGAAGTGTTCTACGGCAACGCCAACCAGGCTGGCGAGGACAACCGCAATATCGCACGCATGGCGGCCCTGCTGGCCGGCCTGCCGGTGGAAGTTCCCGGCACCACCATCAACCGCCTCTGCGGCTCCGGCATGGACGCTGTCGGACTGGCGGCTCGCAGTATCAGGGCCGGAGAGGCGGAGCTGATCCTGGCCGGTGGCGCCGAATCCATGTCGCGCGCGCCCTTCGTCATGCCCAAGGCAAGCAGCGCCTTCAGCCGCAACGCCGAGATCTACGACACCACCATCGGCTGGCGCTTCCCCAACCCGCTGATGAAACAGCGTTACGGCATCGATTCCATGCCCGAGACGGCGGAGAATGTGGCCGAGGAATTCGGCATCTCGCGCGAGGACCAGGATGCCTTCGCGCTGCGCTCCCAGCAGCGTACCGCAGCCGCGCAACAGAACGGCGTGCTGGCGGAAGAGATCTTTGCGGTATCCATCCCGCAGCGCAAGGGCGATCCGATTCGCGTAGAGCAGGACGAGCACCCGCGTGCCTCGACCACGCCGGAAGCCCTGGCAAGGCTGCCCACTCCCTTCCGCGAGGGCGGCACGGTGACCGCAGGCAACGCCTCCGGCGTCAACGACGGCGCCTGCGGCATGCTGGTGGCCAGCGAGTCCGCGGCGGAGCGCCACGGACTCGAACCCATCGCGCGCATCGTCGGCATGGCGACCGCCGGCGTCGAGCCGCGCATCATGGGCATCGGCCCGGCCCCCGCCAGCCAAAAGCTGCTCGGGCGACTGGGGCTGAGCATCGCCGATATGGATGTGATCGAGCTGAACGAGGCCTTCGCCGCTCAGGCCCTGGCGGTATTGCGCCAGCTCGGCCTGCCCGACGATGCCGAGCAGGTCAACCCGAATGGCGGCGCCATCGCCCTCGGACATCCTCTCGGCATGAGCGGAGCGCGACTGATCACCACGGCCGCGCGGGAGCTGCAGCGCCGCGGCGGCCGCTACGCCCTGTGCACCATGTGCATCGGCGTCGGCCAGGGCATTGCCACCGTCATCGAACGGGTTTGATTCCGACACCCCGTTGAATCCACAATAAAAGCACGGAATTCCGAGCAACCACCGAGGAAACCATCATGAGCTTCGACCCGACCCGCATCGAGCTGGAACCCATCGAGAAAGCCAGCCAGGACGAACTGCAGGCCCTGCAGTTGCAACGCCTGAAATGGACCCTGGATTACGCCTACTACAATGTGCCGATGTATCGCCGCAAGTTCGACGAGGCCGGCGTGCATCCCACCGACCTGAAAAGCCTCGAGGACATCCGCCTGTTCCCCTACACCACCAAGCAGGATCTGCGCGACGCCTACCCCTTCGACAGTTTCGCCGTGCCGATGCGCGATGTGGTGCGCGTGCATGCCTCCAGCGGCACCACCGGCAAGCCCACGGTAGTCGGCTACACCCAGGGCGATATCGACCGCTGGGCCAACATCATGGCGCGCTCGATCCGCGCTGCCGGCGGCTCCTCCGGCGACAAGGTGCATGTGTCCTACGGCTACGGCCTGTTCACCGGTGGTCTCGGTGCCCACTACGGCGCCGAGCGGCTCGGCTGCACGGTAATCCCGATGTCCGGCGGCCAGACCGAGAAGCAGGTTCAGCTGATCCGCGATTTCGAGCCCGACATCATCATGGTGACGCCCTCCTACTGCCTCAACATCGCCGACGAATTCGAGCGCCAGGGCGTCGATCCCGCCTCCTGTTCGCTGCGCGTCGGCATCTTCGGCGCCGAGCCCTGGACCAATGCCATGCGTGAGGAAATCGAGACGCGTCTCGGCATCGACGCCGTGGACATCTACGGCCTGTCCGAGGTCATCGGCCCCGGCGTGGCCCAGGAATGCATCGAGACCAAGGACGGCCCTACCATCTGGGAAGATTACTTCTACCCGGAGATCGTCGATGTGGAAAGCCTCGAGCCCCTGCCCGACGGCGAGGAAGGCGAGCTGGTCTTCACCTCCCTGATCAAGGAAGCGATGCCGATCATCCGCTACCGCACCCGCGATCTCACCCGCCTGCTGCCGGGCACGGCGCGGACCATGCGCCGCATGGACAAGATCACCGGCCGCAGCGACGACATGATGATCATACGCGGCGTCAATGTATTCCCGTCGCAGATCGAGGAGATGATCCTCAAGGTGGCCGGCCTGTCGCCGCATTACCAGCTCGAAATCACCCGCGAAGGCAACCTCGATCATCTCACGGTGAATGTCGAGACCCGCGAGGCCGACTGTTCCGACGCCCTGCGCGAGCAAATGGCGAAGGAACTGCAACATCACATCAAGTCCCTGGTCGGCGTCAGCACGCGCGTATCGGTGCAGGATATCGAAAGCATCCCGCGCTCCCTGGGCAAGGCCCAGCGCGTCGTCGACAAGCGCCAGCTCTGAACCATGCGCAAGCTTGCATCCTACGCCTGCGGCGAATGGGTCGCCGCGCCCGATAACGGCCAACTGCTGACCGACGCCACCACGGCCGAGCCGGTAGCCTTGATCGGTAGCGGGGGGCTGGATTTCCAGGCCATGCTCGATCATGCGCGCAACATCGGCGGCCCGGCCCTGCGCCATTACACCTTCCACCAGCGCGCGCTGATGCTGAAGGAACTGGCCAAGTACCTGATGGCGCGCAAGGACGAATTCTACGCCGACAGCTGGGCCACCGGCGCGACCCGCAACGACGCCTGGATCGACATCGAGGGCGGCATTTCCACGCTGTTCGTGTACTCGGGCAAGGGACGGCGCGAGATGCCCAACAGCCATATCTGCCTCGACGGCGATCAGGAGACCATTTCGCGCAGCGGCAGCTTTACCGCGCAACACATTCTGACTCCACTGCAGGGCGTCGCGGTGCACATCAATGCCTTCAACTTCCCCTGCTGGGGAATGCTGGAGAAACTCGCGCCGACCCTGCTCGCCGGCGTGCCCGCCATCGTCAAGCCGGCGCGCCAGACCGCCTGGCTCACCGAGACGATGTTCCGCGCCATCATCGAATCCGGCCTGTTGCCGGAAGGGTCGGTACAGTTGATCTGCGGTTCCACCGGCGATCTGCTCGACCGGCTCGACTACCAGGATGCGGTCAGCTTCACCGGCTCCCACGCCACCGGACTCCAGCTTTCGCAAACGCCGGCCATCGTCGGGCACTCGACCCGCTTTTTCATGGAGGCGGATTCCCTCAACTGCGCCATCCTCGGCCGCGATGTCGCGCCCGGCAGCGAGGCCTTCGAGCTCTACGTGAAGGAACTGGCGCGCGAGATGACAGCCAAGTCCGGGCAGAAATGCACCGCCATTCGCCGAGCCCTGGTGCCCCAGGATCGCATCGAGGCCGTGACCGAGGCACTGCGCAAACGGCTCGATCGCGTCACCGTCGGCGATCCGCGCAACCCGGAGGTGCGCATGGGCGCCCTGGCCGGACTCGATCAGCGCGAGGATGTTCGACTGCGCATCGAACGTCTGGCCCAGGACAACGAGATCCTGATCGGCAATGACCTTCAGGTGAACCCCCTGGGCGCCGACAGCGAGCGCGGCGCCTTCCTGCCGCCGGTGCTGCTGCTTGCCGACGATCCGCAGTCCAGCAGCGCCCACGACATCGAGGCCTTTGGCCCGGTCTGCACGCTGATGCCCTATCGCGACGAGGAAGAAGCCATTGAAC
>WGBK01000053.1 GCA_015494335.1 Gammaproteobacteria bacterium
CGGGAGGTTTCTTTAGCCGGAAAAAGGCGAATCTGCTGTCCGGGGTGGATGGTGTAGGGTTCGCCAAGACCGTTCCAGCTGGCCAGATCGCGGTAATCGAGGTCGTAACGCCAGGCTATGGAATAGAGCGTGTCGGTGGGCTTGACCAGATACCAGCCCGGACCGCGCGAGGCATTCATCTGGATCCGCGCGCAGGCCGTCAACAACAGGGCCAGGGTCAGCAACAGAAGGCTGCGGGTTACTTTCCTCGACATGTTCATCCGGGTTTGAGACTGAACCAGGCCATGGCCGCGACGATCACCGCAACCAGGGCCCAGCCGATGTACTCGATATAGCGCATCAGCCGGTCTTCCAGCGCCGGACCGAAACGCGCCAGCAGCAGCGCTACCAGGAAGAACCGCGCGCCGCGACCGATCAGCGAAGCCAGCATGAACGGCAGGAACGACAGCTGCAGCACACCGGCCGAGATGGTGAAGATCTTGTAGGGCACCGGTGAGAAACCGGCCGCCAGCACCGCCCAGAAGCCCCAGCGATCGAACCAGGCCATGGCTTTCTCGAAAGCCGGCATGTAGCCCCATTCGACCAGCAGCGGCTGCACCAGTTCGTAGCCGAACACGCCGATCAGGTAGCCGACGACTCCTCCGGCCAGCGAAGCGAGCAGCGTGAGGGTGGCAAAACGCATGGCCTTGTGCGGTTTCGCAATCGACATCGGCGCCAGCATCACATCCGGAGGCGGAAAAGGCAGGATGAAGGATTCCAGAAAACTCAGCACCGACAGCGCCGCCGGCGCGCGCGGACCGGCCGAGGCCTGAATCAGGCTGCGATAGAGATTCTCGAACAGCCTCACTCTTCGACACCCGGCAAAAGCGGCACAAAGATCACCGGCTCAAAGGCCTCGGTCTCGAAATCGTCGCCTCGACGGGTGATGCGCAGCAATACCTGGCCCCGCCCCGAATCGTAGGGCAGGATCATCTCGCCGCCCTCGCGCAATTGCTCGACCAGCTTGCGTGGAATCTCGCTGGCCGCGGCGGTCATCAGGATACGGTCGAAGCGATAGTTGCGATTGGGCCAGCCGAGTGCGCCATCGGTCAGGCGCAGCTCGACATTGTAGACCTTGAGGTCTTCCAGCCGCTTCTTTGCCTGCTCGTGCAGGGCGCGGATACGCTCGATGCTGTACACCTGCGACACCAGTTGGGACAGCACCAGGGTCTGGTAGCCGCAGCCGGTACCGATCTCCAGCACCGAGTGCGGCGTGCCGTGCTCCAGCAGCATCTGCGTCATACGCGCGACGATATAGGGCTGGGAAATGGTCTGGCCATGACCGATGGGCAGCGCCGTATCCTCGTAGGCGCGATGCGCCAGCGCCTCGTCGACGAACAGATGGCGCGGCGTGTTGCGCATCACCTCAAGCACCCGTTCGTTGCTGATGCCCTGCTCGCGCAGGCGCTCGATCAACCGGTCCCGGGTGCGCTGCGAGGTCATGCCGATGCCGTGATGTTGCTCCCGTGAACGCGGGTTCATGATCCGTCCAGGCCCTCCAGCCATTGCTGCAACGGGGCCACGCCGCGGTGCCGCGTCAGGTCGATCTGCAGCGGCGTAACCGAAACGAAGCCCTGCTCGATCGCATGGAAGTCAGTGCCTTCACCACCATCCTGGGCCGGGCCGGCCGGACCGACCCAGTAGATATCGCGCCCGTAGGGGTCCCGGTCCTTGACCACCGGCTCCGCGCGGTGGCGAAAACCGAGCCGGGTGGAGCGAAACCCGCGGATCTCCTCCCAGGGGCGGTCGGGCACATTGATGTTGAGTATGGTGTCTTCGGGCAAGGGCGATTGCTTGAGTCCGCGCACCAGTTGGGCGGTCGCCCGGGCCGCCGTCTCGTAGTGCCGTGCCTGGCGGCTGGCCAGCGATACCGCCAGCGCCGGCAGCCCGAGAAAACGACCCTCCGTGGCTGCCGCAACGGTACCGGAATAGATTACGTCGTCACCGAGATTGGCGCCGGCATTGATGCCGGAAACCACCATGTCGGGCTCCTGTTCGAGCAGGCCGGTCAGCGCCAGATGAACACAGTCGGTGGGCGTGCCGTCCACCTTGATGAAACCGCCGGGAGTGGTCTCCGCGCGCAACGGGCGTTGCAGCGTCAGCGAATTGCTGGCGCCGCTGCGGTTGCGGTCGGGAGCGACGACGGTGACGCGGGCCAGTTCGGTCAGCGCCGCGGCCAGTGCGGCCAGGCCGGGGGCCAGATAGCCGTCGTCGTTGCTGATCAGGATATGCATGCGAAAACTAGGGAAGCTCTGATTGAATCTGAGCGAAGCAGATTATGCCTGAAATATTCGAGAACAAGGCGAAGTTCGCAGCCAATAGCCAGCTATTGGCAAGAACTTCAAAGCTTGCCGCTCCCAGCTCACGCCCCTCACCTACATCCCTGTAGGCGACGCAGTTATCGGACATTTCAGGTATGAGATGCGAGTTCACGATTCGATCAGGGCTTCCCTTAGAAAAACGGCCGATATGATACCCGATTCCCCCGGACGCCGGGGAAAAATTGCCTTATCATGATGGCTTTTCCTTGCCTGGACCACGCGCATGAATGACGCCGACAACGAGGATTTCGCGCGCCTGATCGGGCCGGTGCGTCGGCTCGAGCACGACCGCGTCGAGCCGGCTCCACGACGTCCGCGAACCCGGCTCCGGCAACCGGGCACCGAACCCGCAGCAGCTTCCCCGATGGACGACCACGAACTGCCGTCCCAAGTCGATCGGGAATGGTTTCACCACGGCTTGCAGAAGAAGCTCTGCCGGCGTATCCGCCAGGGCGATCTGCCCATCGACGCGCAGCTCGATCTGCACGGACTGCGGCGCCGCGAGGCCTGGACGGCCTTCGAGGAGTTCCTGCAGCAGGCCCTGGCGCAGGATTGCCGCTTTCTCGTCATCGTGCACGGCCAGGGCTATGGCTCGCAGAGCGAAGCCGTGCTCAAGCCCCTGACCCGCCACTGGCTGTCGCGGCAGGACAGCGTGCTGGCCTGGTGTCCGGCACAGCCGAAGGATGGAGGCGACGGCGCGACCTATGTGTATCTGCGCCGGCAATCGGCTTCGCCTTGAACTCAGACGCCGGCCTCTGCGCGCAGGCGATCCCGGTTCAGCCGCAGCCACTGCAAGGCGATAATGCCGACAGCCGAATCGACGGTACCGTCGTCCAGCCACTGCATGGCCTGCTCGTAATCCACCACCTCGACGCGGATATCTTCCTGCTCTTCCTCGAGGCCGTGCACGCCGCCGATCCCCTCGCTGTCGATGCGTCCGTAGAAGATCGTGCACTGCTCGGTACTGCCGCCGGGGCTGACGAAATAGCGGCATATGTATTGCAGGTCCTGTAACTCGCAGGCAGCCTCCTCGCGGCATTCGCGGCGGGCCACCGAATCCTCCGCTTCGCCGGGCTCGATGATGCCGGCGACGATTTCCTTCAGCCAGGGCCGTTCCCGCGCGCCGACCGCACCGGCCCGGAACTGTTCGATCAGCACCACCCGGTCGCGCAGCGGGTCATAGGGCAAAACCGCGACGGCGCTGCCGCGCTCGAACACTTCCCGATCGAAGGGGCGGCTCCAGCCGCCGCCGTAGAGCTCGTGCTCGAAGCGGTACTTCTCGATGCGGAAATAGCCCTGGAACACGATTTGGTGTTCAAGGATACGCCAGCCGTAGTTCATCTCCTTGACTCCATCAGTTCGCGCACCCTGGCCAGATCCTCCGGGGTGTCGACTCCCGGCCCCGGGCGCACCAGGGCCCGTTCGGCATGGATGGAGTATCCATGATGCAGGGCGCGCAGCTGCTCCAGCCGCTCGCGCTGTTCCAGCGGGCTCGGAGGCAGGGCAGAAAAAGTCTTCAGAAAACCGACGCGGTAGGCATACAGGCCGATGTGCCCGCAGTAGTCCCCTCCACTGCCCTCGCGGTCATGGGGGATCGGCGAGCGGCTGAAATACAGGGCACGGCCGCGCGCGTCGCAGACCAGCTTGACCCGGTTCGGATCAGCGGCCTCGACGGCGTCGATATCAATGTAGAGGGTTGCCATGTCGCAGCCGGACCAGGCCAGATTGCGTGCCACCTGGGTCAGATTGCGCGCATCCATCAGCGGCTCGTCGCCCTGCAGGTTGACCACGATATGCTGGTCATCCCAGCCCAGCTGTTCGGCCACTTCGAGCAGGCGGTCACTGCCGCTGGGGTGATCGGAACGGGTCATGCGCGCCTGTCCGCCAAAGCCCTCGACCGCGTCGGCGATGCGCGTATCGTCGGTGGCCACGATGACCCGTTCGGCGTCGCTGGTCTGCGCTGCCTCGCAGACCCACTGGATCATCGGGCGGCCATGGATTTCGACCAGCGGCTTGCCCGGCAGGCGCACCGAGGCATGACGCGCCGGGATGACGACGCTGAAGCCTTCGCTCATCGCAGGGCTTCAACCTCTTCCGGGCTCAGTTCGCGCGCCTCTTCCGGCAGCATCACCGGGATGCCGTCGCGGATCGGGTAGGCCAGCCGGGAACTGCGGGACAACAGCTCCTGCTTCTTGCGGTCATAGACCAGCGGCCCCTTGGTGACCGGGTCGACGAGGATGTCGAGCAAATGTTTATCCACGGGTTTTCGTCTCCAGTAGCTGCATGAGTCTGGATTGTACGGCATCGGACAGCTCCAGTTCGAGCGGAACCACCCAGATGTCGTGCCAGGCCTGCGCTTCGGCGATGGGCCGCAGCTTGACCGCGTCCTTGTGGGTCACCAGCAGCGGTTGATCGACCAGTTCGCGCAGTTCCATGGCCGAGTAATCGTGGTGATCGGGGAAGGCCTGGCAGCGCGGATTCAAGCCGGCCGCGCGCAGGCCGTCGAAGAAGGATTCGGGAAAACCGATGCCGGCCAGAGCATGCACGGGCTGGCCGACAAAGTCCGACAACGGACGCCGTCTGGAGGCATCGAGCAGGTTCCAGGCATCGCCGAGTCGTTCCTGCACATCCTCGCTGCCGCGATCGATGACCAGGTCCACGCTGTTCAGCCGCGACAGGGGTTCGCGCAGTGGTCCGGCCGGCAGGCAGAAGCGGTTGCCGTAGCCGCCGGGGCGTTGCACCGCGATCTCGATATCGCGCCCGAGCCGGTAGTGTTGCAGGCCGTCGTCGCTGATCAGCAGGTTCAGTTCCGGGTGCTGGCGCAACAGCGCTTCGGCGGCGGCAACCCGGTCGGCACCCACCGCGATTGGCAGGCAGGTCAGTTCCGACAACATGTTGGCCTCGTCACCAGCAGCAGGATGGGTCTGGCCCTGTTCCAGCAGCCGGATATCAC
>WGBK01000054.1 GCA_015494335.1 Gammaproteobacteria bacterium
AACGACGCCTACATTATTGGCTTCTCCGCCGCCACCGCCACCCCCGCCGGAACCGTGCCCGCCACGACCTCCGTATCGGCCATTGGAAGGCAGAAATAGCGATCCGGAGAGGTATCCGGCGCCGCTTCCGGCCTCTCCCGGCAGGCCACGGCCGCCGGTATTGCCGGTTGTTCCGCCCTTGGCGACCTTGCCGTCGTTTCCTCCGCTACCGCCTGCACCGCCGGCGATGCTGCCGCCCAGGGGTGCGCTGCCCGGATTGCCCGATACGCCCTTGCCTCCATTGCCGCCGGGCCCTCCGCCGCGGGTGCCGCCCTTGCCGCCGTTGCCGCCGGAGCCGGTATTGCCGCCGGGCGCCTGGTAACCGCCGGTCTGGTTGCCGTTTTCGCCGTCGTCACCCTTGTTGCCGGGAGTGCCGGTTTTGCCGTTGATGCCGTCGCCGCCCATCCCGGCCGTGATCATATTGTTGCGCAGGTCGGCGAGGGAGAGGAAGTTCAGCAGTACGCCGTAGTTGCTGCCCGGCGTGCGGTCCTCGCCGGCTTCGACATCGCCGTTGAGGATCTGGTTGTCCAGCAGGTGAAAGACGGCCGAGCCGTCGCCACGGGCAAAGATGCCGTACACATCCTCGGTGGCATCGGTGGAATCGCTGCCCATCAGGTCAAAGCCGGATACCCAGGTTTCCTGGGTCAGGTTCATGAAGCGCAGTCCCTTGTGATTGATGTCGACAGGGGTCTTGTTGGAAGCCACATCGCGCAGCCACTCGGCATCGTAGCCGCCATAGAGACTGGTGCCGGAGGGGATGTCCAGGTCGCTGGACGTTTCGTCGTAGCGGGCGCCGTTGGCGCGGGTCATGACATAGATGTCCTCCTGGTTGGTGGTCACAGAGGCTATGGCCTTGGCGAGGCTGGCAAAGGGATTGTCGCGGCTGCCGCTGCCGTTGCTGTCGTCGCCGCTGTCGCCGTCCACGAAGTAGGTGACATTGATATCCTCGAACACTTGAACGCGGACCCGGGCGGGACTGCTGTCTTCCTGGCCGTCATTGACCACCAGTTCGAAGATCAGCGTATCCACCGTATCGGGGGCGGAAAATACCGGATTGGGCCCGCTGAGCGTACCACCCCCTCCGGTCACATCCGGACCCTTGGTCTGGGTCCAGGTGTAGCTCAGGCTGTCGCCGTCGGCATCGCTGCTGGCGCTGCCGTCGAGATTTACCGTGAAACCGCGGCTGATATCGACGGCACTGCCGGCATCGGCCACGGGGCGGTTGTTGCTGCTGCCGCCTCCGCCGCCGTTGCCGCCGCCATCGTCGGGACCGCTGCCGCCTCCGCCACCGCAGGCGGCGAGTCCCAGGCTGGTCAGAACGACCAGTGCTCGAAGCGGGTACAGGGTTGGAATGTTCATGCGATTGTGCTCCTTGGGTTGGAGGGGTGGTTCATTCCACCCAGTAATTGATGATTTCAAACTGCTGCCCGGAGGGGCTGTCGTCGTAGAGATAGGTGAACAGCCCCCAGGAAAAGCGCTACTTGCCGTATTCGCTGGTCGGCAGATCCATCTCCGCGACGCTGCCGGTGTATTCCGATTCCTCGCCGTGGATGATCTGCAGCGAGTCATCGTAGGAAGTTCCGACGCTGAAACCGGCTACCACCGTGCCCACCGTGCCCTGTACCGAAAGATCGAAATCGGCGCCGTAGGCGGTGCCGGCTCCGGTCTCCTCGGCCACATTGATGGAGAGGCTCTTGAAGCCACCGGAATTGCCGACGGAGGTGGGGCCATGCTCGAAACCGGTGTAGCGGGCAAGCAGATCATCCTTGTCGGCTGCCGAGGGGTAGCTCGAAGGCTTGCCGATCCGGTGCCGGAACAGGCTGCTGTCGACGACCGGACCGCCGGGAGCCCGGTTTTCGTTGTAACGGCTTCTCTCAACCTGGATTTCGATGGGTTCGCGCGGCAGGGAGATCACCACCCGGGAACCGATCAGCTCGGGATCCGGGTGAGAGGTCACCTCGTAGGTGTACTGGTCCAGCGGGATCGTGGTGAAGATCACCGTATCCTCGATCGGGCCCGTGGTGTAGACGATGCGCTTGGTGACCCGGTAGGCCCTGGACTGGATACGGCTGGCGCGAGTCTGCAGCGTGGCCAGCATCTGGAACCCCGTCACCTTGACGCCGAGGGCGCTGAATTCGGCTTCGAAGCCGGCCGTGGCGCTGGCCCTGACCGAGAGCACCTTTTCCTCGCTCACGGTGGTGCTGCTGGCCGTGCCATAGGATGTGCGGCAGGCATCCTCGCTCTGTCCGCGGGATGGATCGCAGGGAGCGGCGGCCAGGGCCGCTATCAATACCGGCTCGGTGAAGATCAGGCGGTATTCGCCTTCGGAAAAGCGCAGGGCGAGGCTGTCGTGGTTGATGTTGCTCGCCATCAGGATCGGACGAATCGCTGCCGCGCCGGGGTCCTGCAGGGGCAGTTGGTTCATGCGGCGCCATTCCCGGTCGAAGATGGGCTCGGTCAGGGGCGGGGATCCGGCATCGGGGTTGCTCAGCCCCCAGGTTTCGAGCCGGTTGGTGGCCTGGGAATAGAACAGGATGTTCTGCCGCCCGTCGGCGGTGAAATCACCGGCCGTCATGCTGCTGTTGTCGCGATCGAAGCGGCCACGAAATCCACCGGTGCCGGCATCGAACAGGCTGCCCTCGTCGATGACGGCGTAACGGGGCTGACCGTTCTCATCGAGGCCCCAGACATACTGGCTCCAGGGTTCGGCCTGGACGAAATCCTCGAACAGGTACTGGTTGGCCTGGATTTCCGCCAGACCGTCACCGTCCAGGTCGACCACATTGACATGAACGAAGCGGAGTTGCCCCGGATCGCTGCGGGAGCAACCGCCGGGCAGTGAGGGCACCAGGTCGCGTCCGCCGAGGGGAAGGTTGCTGCGCGGGATGTCGTCCAGAGCCACCAGCAGGTAGCGGTAGCCGCAGTTGCCGTTGGGGTCGAAGTTCTGCAGTCCGCCGAACAGGATCTCGTCGACATTGTCGCCGTCGATGTCGCCGATGGCGACATCCGCAACAATGGCGGTACGGTTGACCTGGCTCAGGGTGGCGCGAATCAGATCGTTACCGAGGGCGGCATGGTTTGCTCCGCCATCGTCGTACAGAAAATAGCGGGCCGTACCGGCCTCCCGGTTGCCTGCCGCAAAACGCTCGTTGACCACGGCCACCAGCTCCTGCCCGGCGTCGTTGTCCAGATTGCCACTGGCCAGGGACAGGCTGATGCGACTGCCGGCCACGGCCTGGGGCAGGTCGATCATCGACGGCGCCAGCTCCAGATTGCCGTTGCTGTTGGCCAGGAACAGCAAACGGGCGCCGCCGTCGAGGGCCAGGCCGACCGCGAACTCGGCGAGGCCGTCGCCGTTGAAGTCTCCGGCCTGCAGGGCCAGATCGATTGCGGGATCGCTGCTGACGACCAGTGTCTGATCGACCGCGAAGCCGATCACGCCACTGGTAACGGATTCCTGCCAGGTCTGCAACATCACCGAACCGTCGCCCTCGCGGTAGACCACCACGACTTCGTCGAGTCCGTCACCGTCGATATCCGCGGCGGAAGCCGCCCGCAGATTCTCCGGCTGAATGCCGGAGGCATCGGCCCAGGGCGTGTCGGTGGAGGCGGGCGTGAAGTAATCCTCGCGGGCGTAGATGGGACGGTTGTTCTGGCTCTGCAATTCGAACAGCGTCATGCGGCTGCCGGTATTGGCGAACTGCGGGCCGATGAGCAGTATCTCCTCGATGGTGTCGAAGGAGCGGGCCGAGCCGAAGGGGCTGTAATCGTCGGGCAGGGGCTGGTTGTCATCGCCTTGCCGCGCCGAGTGCTCGACGGGAACACCCAGATTGACCAGCGAGTCGAGAACCGGGTCTCCCGTGGCCGAAGCATTCCCGTCGTCACGGGCGCCGCCACCACAGGCGTTCAGAAACAGGGGGAGCAGGAAGGCAGCGACGGCCAGCCGGCAAGGGTTGATGCGATTCATGATATTCCTCCGTTGTCTTTCTGTTCGAAGCCTTTTGGCGGCTCTCTGGAAGTAACAAGCGGAGAAACGGGGTGAAAACCCTCAAACGGACGACAAAAAGATCAAATGCGATAGCGGTCGGCCATGTCCGGCCGGTTGCTGTCTTCGTAGAGGGCAATGAGGAGCTTGCGGGTCTGCTCGACGGGTTCCGGGTGCAGCTCCGGTGTCAGCATCAGGATGCGCCAGGCCTCGATCAGCAGCGGCTCGGCCCGGTCGGTCTGCCCCAGCGTCAGCCGGGCCTCGCCGAGCAGTTGCAGGGAAACGGCGATGCGCCAGTTGTCGGCCGGGAGCAGGGCCTGCCGGACCTCGAGCGAGCGTTGCAGGACCGGCAAGGCGTCGCCAGGCCGTTCGAGGCGCAACAGGCTGCGCCCGAGACCTGCCAGTGGCGAGGCAATCTTGATCGAAGCGGTATCCGGAGACAGGACATCGAAGCGCCGGATGCTTTCGCGATAGACGCGCTCGGCCTCGGCGTAGTCGCCTTTCGCATAGTAGAGACCGGCGAGGCTGCCGTAACTGCCGGCGATATAGGGATGATCGTTGCCAAACAGCGCCTTGAGGGTCCGGATGGAGGCCTGACGCGCCGGAATGGCTTCGCCGTAGCGTTTGGCCGCGGTGAGGATATGGGCGATGTTGCCCTGGCTTGCGGCCACCTCGACATGGGCGTCGCCGAGGATGGAGCGGCGGGTCTGCAGGCTTTCCCGGGCCAGTTGCAGCGCTTCGTCGTATTTCCCGACAAAGGTCAGGCTGCGCGCCAGCTGATTGAGGGTATGGGCGGTTTCCAGGTGCTGGTTGCCGTAGGCGGCGCGCTTGGCGGACAGGGCTCTGCGCAGCTCGCTTTCCCCTTTTTCGTGGCTTCCCATGCGGCGGTAAAGCATGCCGAGGAAGGTGCGCGCCTCGCCGACCTCTGCCGAGTTCTCGCCATGGGCGGCCAGCTGCTGTTCGAGGATCCGCTTCTGGATCGGCAGGGCTTCCTGGTTCTTTTCCTGCTCGGTCAGCAGGGCTACCAGTCCGAGTTGTATGTCGATGATCCGGGCCGGATCGCCGGGCTGTTGCCGCGCCAGCGCCAGGGCTTCGCGGTAGCTGGCTTCCGAGGTCGGATAGTCGCCCAGCTGGTATTCCAGGTCGGCGCGTACCACGGTCTGCTCCAGCTTCAGGAGGATGGGGGGATTGCTCGAGGCCGCGATCAGGTTTCCGGCGCGCTGGATCAGTTGCCGGGCCTTGACGTGATCGCCGAGCTTGAGATGGACCCGGCCGATGGTCTGCAGCATGGCGGCCTGCATCAACGGCTGTTTCCGTAGCTGATCGATCTTCTCTTCGCCATTGGCCAGCAGTTCGCGGGCGGTGAGATCCTCGCCGGCGCTCTGGTTCGGGTCGGCGGCATCGAAGATGTCGACCATGAATTCGCTGATGCGGTTGGAGCGTTCGGCCTGCAGTTGCGCCTGCTCGCGCTGGCGATCAATCTCGCGGGTCTGGATCACGGTGACGACCAGGAAGACCAGAACGGCCATGGCGAATCCGGTACCCAGTGATACCGGCAGGCGGTGGCGACGCAGGAACTTGCCGAGACGGTAGGCCAGGTGGTCGGGTTGGGCGCGGATCGGAAAATGACCCAGATAGCGATCGATGTCCTCGCAAAATTCGGAAACCGAGTTGTAGCGGCGCTCGGGCGGTTTTTGCAGGGCCTTGAGCACGATGGTGTCGAGATCACCGGAGAGTTTTGCCCTCAATTGCCGACGCGAGACCGGTTTTTTTCCGGATTCTCCAGCTTCCTCCGATTGCAACAGGGAAAAATCTTCGCCAATCGCCTGGCTCGGGCGTAGAGGGTCCTGCTCGCAGATGCGCTGTTCCAGTGCCATCCGGCCGATCTCGTCGGCATCGAACAGCTTGCGTTCGGTCAACATCTGGTAGAGCAGGGTGCCAAGGGCATAGACATCGGTCTGGGTGGTGATGGGCTCGCCCAGTACTTGTTCCGGCGAGGCGTTCTCCGGTGTCAGCAGGCGCAGCTCGCTGGCGGTGCTGGCCTTCGATCCCTCCGGTTCCGGGTTCAACAGCTTGGCAATGCCGAAATCCAGCAGCTTGGTCTGGCCGTCGGCAGTGACCAGGATATTGGCCGGCTTGATGTCGCGGTGGACGACCAGGTGACGGTGGGCATAGTCCACGGCATCGCAGACCTGCTGGAACAGGCGCAAGCGCTGCGACAGGGACAGTCTTTGTTGCTGGCAGTGCTCGACGATGGGAATGCCGTCCACATACTCCATGACCAGGTAAGGCAGGCCGTTGTCGGTGGTGCCGCCGTCGAGCAGGTGGGCGATATTGGGGTGGTTGAGCCGTGCGAGTATGCGCCGCTCGGTTTCGAAGCGCTGCAGGGTACCGGAATTGATGCTGCTGGCATGGATCAGCTTGATTGCCACCTCCTGCTCGAAAGAGGCATCCACGCGCTGGCCACGATAGACACAGCCCATGCCACCCTCGCCGATCCGACCGGTGATGCGCCAGGGGCCGAGATGGTCGCCCTCGCGCACCGAGAAGTGCTCGCTGACCAGTTCTTGCAGGCCGCTGGATACAGCCGTGGTCAGGGCCGAATCCGTTTGTGCATCCTGGTCCAGCAGGGCCTGTACCTGTTGCAGCAGATCCCTGTCGTCCTTGCAGAAGGCCACCAGGTAGTCGTGGCGCCGGCTCTCGGGGTATTCCAGGGCATCGTGGAACAGCTGCTTGATGAGTTGCCAGCGCATCGCGTCCATCAGCTCTGCTCCAGTTGTTCGCGAATCCAGGCGCGGGCCAGGCGTATGTCCCGCTCCACCGTGGCCACCGAGATACCTTCCACGGCGGCGATCTCCCGGTTGCCCAGGCCGGAAAAAAGGCGCAATTCGAAAAGATGACTGGCGCGTTGATCGAATTCTTCGAGGTCGCTGAGCAGCCGGTCGAGGTAGAGCAGATCGGTGAGGGATTCGGAAGTGGTCTGCAGCGCCTCCTCGAAATCGACGCGAACCAGGCCGCCGCCGCGCTTGCGTGCCGCCTTGTTGCGCGCATGATCGACCAGGATGCGGCGCATCTGGCGCGCTGCGATGGCATAGAAGTGGGCCCGGTTCTGCCATTCCATGTCCATGTTGACCAGCCGCAGGTAGGCTTCGTTGACCAGGGCCGTGGCCTGCAGGGTGTGACCGGCCCGTTCCTGGCTCATGTAATGGCGGGCCAGCCGGTGCAGTTCGTCGAGAACAATGGGGGTGAGCCGGTCCAGCGCCGTGGGATCGCCCTGGCCGAGTTGTCCCAGCAGTTGCGTCACTTCCTGTTGCTTCATGGCGGGAAAGTCCTCCCGGACGCCCGGCGACGGGAGTCGCGTTTCGGGCTCGCAGGAGCAGGGTAACGGGAAATCGCGGCCGGGGCCAGCCCCGGAAGAGGAAGGACGGGGCCTGACCGGCTCAGGCGGCGCTGCGCTGGCTTTCCTGGAACACGGTTTCGGCGAGGGTTTCCTTGTCGATGTAGCCGACCTTGCGGCCCTGACTGTCCTCGACGATGACGAAGGAGCCATCTTCGGACAACAGGGCGTGGAGCACATGGTCGATGGTCTCGTCTTCCTGCACCGTGATGAAGGGGGATTCCTCGGCGGGCTTCTCGTCCACCATGATGGACTTGGCCAGCAGTACGCGGGTGCGGTTGACGTCGGCGACGAAGCGTTCGACATAGTCGTCGGCCGGGGCGAGCAGGATATCCTGGGGCGTGCCGTGCTGTACCAGCCGGCCGTCGTTCATGATCGCGATGCGGTCGCCTATCTTCAGCGCCTCGTCGAGGTCGTGGGTGATGAACAGGATGGTCTTGTGCAGTTCTTCCTGCAGGTCCAGCAACAGATCCTGCATGTCGGAGCGGATCAGCGGGTCCAGCGCGCTGAAGGCCTCGTCCATCATCAGGATGTCGGCGTCGCAGGCCAGGGCCCGGGCCAGGCCCACGCGCTGCTGCATGCCGCCGGAGAGTTGCGCCGGGTAGTGGCCCTCGAAACCGGCCAGGCCGACACGTTCGAGCCAGAACCCGGCGCGCTCGCGGATTTTCGCCTTCGGCTGGCCCTGGATGGTGAGGCCAAAGGCGACATTCTCTAGCACCGTGCGGTGCGGCAGCAGGGCGAAATTCTGGAACACCATGGCCGTCTTGCGCTGACGGAACTCGCGCAGCTGGCGCTCGTTCATGGCGAGGATGTCCTCGCCGTCGATGTGGATGGCGCCGGCGGTGGGCTCGATCAGCCGGTTGATGTGACGTATCAGCGTGGACTTGCCGGACCCGGACAGCCCCATGACCACCTCGATGTGGCGGTTGTGCAGTTCCATGTTGATATCGTGGAGGCCGAGCACATGGCCGTGCTGGTCCAGCAGTTCCTGCTTGCCGATGCCGGCATCGACCTTTTCCAGCATCGCAGCCGGTCGCTTGCCGAAGATCTTGCTCAGGTGTTCGATGCGTATCTTGATGTCGGACATGGCGGGTTTCAGCGGTTCTGGCGGTATTTCTGCAGGCGCAGGCCGTAGCGCTGCGAGACCCGGTCGAAGATGATGGCGATGGCGACGATGGCCAGGCCGTTGAGCAGGCCGAGGGAGAAATACTGGTTGGTGATGGCCTTCAGCACCGGTTGTCCGAGACCGGTGACGCCGATCATGGAGGCGATGACGACCATCGACAGCGCCATCATGATGGTCTGGTTGACCCCGGCAAAGATGGAGGGCAGGGCCAGCGGCAGCTGGACATGCACCAGTTTCTGCCAGGGGGTGCAGCCGAAGGCGTTGGCGGCCTCGACCAGCTCGCGGTCGACTTCGCGGATGCCGAGGTTGGTCAGGCGGATGATCGGCGGCAGGGCGTAGATGATGACCGCGATCATGCCCGGCACCTTGCCGATGCCAAGCAGCATCACCACCGGGATCAGGTAGACGAAGCTGGGCATGGTCTGCATGACATCGAGCACCGGCGTGATCAGCGCCTGCAGGCGGTTCGAGCGGGACATCAGAATGCCCACCGGGATGCCGATCACAATCGACACCAGGGTGCACACGGTGATGATGCTGAGGGTGCGCATGGTGTCTTCCCACATGCCGAGATAGCCGATCAGCAGCAGCGAGATCACCACGCCGGCCACGATGCGCTTGCTGCGGCTGCCGAGCCAGGCGAGGGTGGCGATGACCGCGATGATGACGGGCCAGGGCGTGGCCAGCAGCCGCTTCTCGCTCCACACCAGGAAGCTCAGCAGCGGATCGAAGAAGCTTTCGAAGCCCTCGCCGTAATGCTCGGTGAAATTGCGGAAGGCTTCGTCGATGCCCTTGCGGAAATTGCGCAGCTCGCCCCGCGCCAGGCTCGGAAATTCGGTCAACCAGTCCATAAGCGTCTGTCCGGCATATCGGCTTGCACCGGCCCGGAGGCCGGTGGCGGAGCGCCTACAGCGCGCTCTTGACCTTCTCGACCTGTTCCGGTGTCAGCCATTGGGTCCAGACTTCCGGGTGTTTCTTCAGGAAGTACCAGGCGCCGTCCTCGCCGTTGGCCTGATTGTCGGCCATGTAGGCCAGCACATCGCCCACCACATCCATGCCGTAGGTCCGCTTGTCGAGGTATTTCATGACTTCGGGATGAGACTTGGCGAACTTGGAGGTCACGGCGGTGTGGACCTGGGAAACGGCCCAGCCGTTCTTCTTCGGGTTGGCGCAATCGGGGCTCTTGGAGATGCAGTTGTCCCAGTTCTCCTTGTCGTGGGGCACGCCCCAGTCGAGCTTGTACATCGGGTACTTGTAGAGCACGGCGGTGGGCTGCCAGTAATAGCCGAACCAGGGTTCCTTGCGCTCGTAGGCCTTGGCGATGGAAGCCGCCAGCGCCGCGCCGGAACCCGGATCGATGACATCGAAACCATGACCCTCGGCATCGAAGGCGCCGGGCTTCATCAGGTTGTTGTTGGAGATCTGGCAGCCCCATCCCGAGGGGCAGCCGTAGAAGGCGCCGCGCTTCGGGTTTTCCTTGTTGGGGAACCACTCCGGATGGGCCATCACGTCATCCACGGTCTTCAGCTCGGGGTGCTGCTGGTGGGCGCTTTCGGAGATGAACCAGCCTTCGCTGGCGCCTTCGATGAGCTTGGTGCCGACGACGATATCACCCTTCTTGACTGCGGCGTTGAGGCGTTCGACCACGCCGTTGGTCCACAACTCGGGGGCGATGTCCGGCTGGCCCTTGCTCTCCATCGAGGCGAAGGTGGTCACGGTGGCGCCGGGAACGAGCTGAACCTTGCAGCCCAGGGCTTCCTCGAGGATAACCTTGTCGAGATTGGCGAGGAACTCGGCCGAGGGCCAGTTCATTTCGGAGATGGTGACTTCACCGCAGGGAGCGGCATGAGCAGGTGTCAGAAACAGGGAGAAAAGATACAGCGCGGTGATCCTTTGAAGCAATCGCATGGGGTCCTCTTGGGCAGGTTTGTATGCCCGGATTAGAACATTTCCGCGGGTTTTCCACAAACCGGCGCTGTTTGTGAGGTCAGCCCTGTTCTAGCAATTTTCGGTAATGTTCGTAGCGCAGCGGGTCGATCTTGCCTGCTTCGACGGCGGCCCGTACCGCGCAACCCGGTTCGTTGACATGGCGACAGTTGGCAAAGCGACAGTGCTGGGCGGCGGCGCGGATCTCCGGAAATCCGTCGCCGATCGGCAGGGCGGGATCGAGCACCGGGCGGAAGCCGCGCACGCCGGGGGTGTCGATCAGCTCGCCGCCGTCGGGCAGATGGTAGAGGCGGCTGCTGCGGGTGGTATGGCGGCCTTCGCGATTGTACTCGGAAATCTCGCCGATGCGGATGTCGATCTCCGGCAGGATGGCCTTGGTCAGCGCGCTCTTGCCGACCCCGGACACGCCGCTGATGACGCTGGTCTCGTTTTTCAGACGCTGTTTCAGTTGAGCGATGCGTTCGGGCTGGTGGATGCTGCAGGGCAGCACCTCGTAACCCAGGGGCTCGTAGACGCGGCGCAGCTCAAAGGGGTCGTCGTCATCGCGGAAATCCGGTAGCAGGTCGATCTTGTTGAGCAGGATGCGGGCCTTCAATCCCTGTTGTTCGGCCGAAAGCAGGTACTGGTCGAGCAGGAAGCGATTGGGCTCGGGTTCGACGGCGAGACAGACGATGAGCTGGGTGACATTGGCGGCCACCGCCTTGACATGGCCGAAGCCGTCCTGGCGTTGCAGCAGGTTGTCGCGGGGCAGCAGGGCGACGATCAGCGGGCTGCGGCCTTCGTCACGGTAGATCACCCGGTCGCCACAGACCAGGCTGCCGAGGGAGGGCTTGAAGCTGCACTGCAGGTTGTCGCCGGGCTGGTCCAGCGGTTCGACCTCGACCGCCTTGCCGCGGTGGGAGATGACCCGTCCGCGGTGATTCGCCGGATCGGACAGGTCAACCGATTGCTGGGCCTGGCGAACGCGGTTCTGCTGTTGCCGGGTGAGCCTGCGCCGCGCCATGGCTCAGGCGGTCGGATTAAAAGTGATAGTACTTGTCATTCAGGAAGTAGACGACATCGTTGACTTCGTCATCGAACCAGGTGATGCCGATGGTGTCCTTGCAGAAGCGCACCTGCTTGCCGAGGCCGGGCAGGGTCTTCACGCGGCGATTGGGGCGGGTGTAGACCGAGTCGTCGTGGCAGCGCGTGCAGTTCTGGCTCACCAGCTTTTCGCCGTTGGCGAGATCCGGTGCGCGTTCCTGGCCGGAGGCCAAGGCCGCGTTGGAAGACAGTCCGGTCAGCAAAAGGGTGATGAGCAATGTCAGGGTCTTCATGGTGTTCTCCTTGATTTCTGGCTGGCCTTTTCAGCCCGAGTGGGCAAGCCGTTCCAGGTGTTGAATACGAATCGACGCCGGCGGATGCGAATCGTAGAACGCCGAGTGTACAGGGTCGGGGGTCAGCGTGCTCGCGTTTTCGCGGTACAGGTTGACCAGTGCCGAGATCAGCGCGCGCGGGTTGCTCTGCTGGCTGGCGAACTCGTCGGCCTCGAATTCGTGCTTGCGAGACAGCATGGCAAACAGCGGGCCGAGGAAGAAGGTAAATACCGGCAGCACCAGCATGAACAATACCAGTGCGGCATGGGTCGAGGGCGTGCTGACGCCCAGCGCGGTATAGAACCAGGCTTGCTGCATCAGCCAGGCCAGCAGGGCGAAACCGCCCAGCGCAACCAGCAACGAGAGCGCCAGCGACTTGCGGATGTGATGACGCTTGAAGTGGCCGAGCTCATGGGCCAGCACCGCCTCCACCTCTTCCGGTGAAAGGGATTCGAGCAGCGTGTCGTAGAACACGATGCGCTTGTTGCGGCCGAAGCCGGTGAAATAGGCGTTGCCGTGGGCCGAGCGTTTGGAGCCGTCGATGACGAAAACACCCTGGCTGTGAAAGCCGGCGCGCTGCAGCAGCTTCTCGATCCGCTTCTTCAGTGATTCGTCCTGCAGCGGCTTGAACTTGTTGAACAGCGGTGCGATGAAGGTTGGATAGGCCCAGATCATCAACAGCGTGAAACCGGCCCAGACGCCCCAGGCATAGAGCCACCACCATTCGCCGGCCTGGTTCATCAGCCACAGGATGGCGGCCACCAGCGGAACGCCGATCAACAGCATCAGAGCGCCGGCCTTGAGCAGGTCGCTGATCCACAGCTTCAGCGTCATCTTGTTGAAACCGAAGCGCTGTTCGATGACGAAGGTCGAGTACCAGGAAAAGGGCAGGTCCAGCAGGCTCATCAGCAGAGTGATGCTGAGGATCACGCCAATGCCCGTGGCCAGGGGCCCCAGCCCCTGAGCCCGCCACCACTGGTCGATGAAGTCGATACCGCCGCCCAGGGTCCAGATCAGCAGCCACAGCACTTCCCAGGCCAGTGACCAGCGGCCCAGGCGCAGCTTGGCGATGCTGTAGTCGGCGGCCTTGTGATGATCCTCGAGGGCGATCTTCTCGGCAAACGCGGCCGGCACGCTGTCCCGGTGGGCGAGGATATAGCGTTCCTGGCGCCGTGACAGCCACAGCCGGGTCAGCGCCATGGCGGCAAGAAAGACGAGAAAAACGAGGGTAAACGGGTGCATGCCGTTCCTGATCGCAGAATGGACTGTTATTCTACCGTACATCGCATGCGAAATAACCCGAGAGGCTTCATGGCAGCACAAGACAGCAACCTGATCTGGATCGACCTGGAGATGACCGGCCTCGAGCCGCAGCAGGACCAGATCATCGAAATCGCCACCATCGTCACCGACAAGGATCTGAACATCCTCGCCGAGGGGCCGGTGCTGGCCATCTTCCAGCCCGACGAGATCCTCGAGGGCATGGACGAGTGGAACACGAAGCACCACGGCGATTCCGGCCTCACTGCCCGGGTCCAGTCCAGCCCGCACAGCCTGGCCGATGCCGAGCGGCAGACCCTCGATTTCCTCAAGCAGTGGGTACCGCCGCGCAAGTCCCCGATGTGCGGCAACAGCATCTGCCAGGACCGCCGTTTCATGGCGCGGCTGATGCCCGAGCTGGAAGCCTTCTTCCACTATCGCAACCTCGACGTCAGCACGCTAAAGGAACTGGCCAGCCGCTGGAAGCCGGAGATCCTCAAGGGCTTCCAGAAGAAGAACGCCCACCTCGCGCTCGACGATATCCGCGAATCGATCGAGGAAATGAAGTACTACCGGGAAACCTTCATCCGGCTTCATCATTAGCCTGATATCTTAGCTGGCAGTCGGGGCATGGGTATGGGCTGGCGAGACACGCCGTAAATACTTCCCTGTAGGCTCGATGGCGGCCTCCCTGCCGCCAACGGCCTCACCAGCCCATCCCCATACCCCTCCAGGATCTCGTAGCTGAGCTATAGTGCTAATCAGGTCCGGCTTTGACACGCTGGATGCTCCCCTTGCGGGTCGGACAGATGTTCAACCGCGCAAGGTGCGAATGTAGTTGATCCGGTCCCAGGCTTCGGGATTGACGGAGCGGTTGTGGCAGCTGCTGCCGATCAATTGTTGCATGGACTCGTATTCCCTTTCTTCCATCCATTCGACGATGCCGGCGAGGGTGTCGGCCAGGGCCTGGGGCCCCTTCTGCAGCAGTATCGAGCACTGGTGGACCACCTGGGCGCCGGCGAGCAGCAGCTTGAGCGCATCCTCGGCGCCGTGGATGCCGCCGGTAGCGCCAAGGGAAAGCCCGACACGGTCGCGCAGCTTGCCGATCCAGTACAGGCGCAGCAGGGCCTCGTAGGGCAGCGAATAGTGCAGCTCGGGCTCGACCTGCAGGGTTTCCAGATCCAGGTCCGGCTGGTAGAAGCGGTTGAACAGGGATACGCCGTCCGCTCCGGCCGCCTCGAGCCGACGCACGAAGTGACCCAGTGAGGTGAAATAGGGCGCCAGCTTGACCGTGACCGGGATGTCGATGCTGTTCTTCAATCGCCCAAGGATGGCGGTATAGCGGCTTTCTACCGATTCGGCGCTCTCGTCGAGATCCGGCAGGAAGTAGATGTTCAATTCCAGCGCATCGGCCCCGGCCTGCTGCAGTTCGCGCCCGTGCTCGACCCAGCCGCTGTCGCTGGCGCCGTTGAGGCTGGCTATGACCGGGATTTCCAGGCTGTTCTTGAGCACGCGCAGGCGTTCCAGGTATTCGTCGAGGCCGGTCTGGTAATCCGCCGGCAGGGGCAGGTAACTGTCGGCCTCGCCATGACCGAGATCCTGGAATTCCATCAGCTGGGTGAGTCGTTCCTCCTCGGCCAGGATGTCCTCCTCGAACAGGGAGTCCATGATCAGCGCCGCGGCGCCGGCGTCCTCGAGCCGTCGGGCCATGTCCAGATCCTGCGCCAGCGGCGAGGCGGAGGGCACCAGCGGGTTTTTCAGGGTTAGTCCGAGCCAGGTGGTTTGCAGGTTCATGCGTCGGCCTCCTCGGAGTCCACCGGCAGCGAGGCCAGCTGCTCCAGGTGATGGTAACGGTCGAGCACCGCCTGCTGTTCCTGTTCCAGCAATCGCTCGGCGACCTCCGGATGGCTGCGGAACAGCATCGAGAAGCGGGCCTCGGTCTGATAGTAGTCGCGCAGCGGGATCTTCGGTTTCTTCGAATCCAGTTGCAGCGGGTTCTTGCCCTCGGCGCGGCGGCGCGGGTCGTAGCGATACAGCGGCCAGTGCCCGCTGTCCACGGCCAGGTGCTGCTGATCCAGGTTGTTGCTGAGATCGACACCGTGGGCGATGCAGGGGCTGTAGGCGATGATCAGCGACGGCCCGTGCCAGGATTCGGCTTCGCGGAAGGTCTTCAGGGTCTGCATGTCCTTGGCGCCGGAGGCGATGGAGGCGACATAGACATTGCCGTAGGCCATCGCGATCATGCCGATATCCTTTTTCGGCGCGGGCTTGCCGGCGGCGGAGAACTTGGCCACGGCGCCGCGCGGCGTGGCCTTCGAGGTTTGTCCGCCGGTGTTGGAATAGACCTCGGTATCGAGCACCAGCAGATTGATGTCCTTGCCCGAGGCGAGGGCGTGGTCGAGGCCGCCGAAACCGATGTCGTAGGCCCAGCCGTCGCCGCCGATGATCCACACGCTCTTGCGCACCAGGTAATCGGCGATCGAGTGCAGCCGCCGGGCGCGGTCGTCGTCGATGGTTTCGAGGGTCTGCTTGAGCCGGGCCACCCGTTGGCGCTGGGCGTCGATGGCGATCTCGTCGGACTGGTCGGCGCTGAACAGTTCGTGCACCAGCTGAGGATCGAGCCGGTCGCTCAACTCATGGAGCAACACCTGGGCCTGGTGGATGTGCTGGTCCACGGCGAGGCGGAAGCCAAGACCGAATTCGGCGTTGTCCTCGAACAGGGAGTTGGACCAGGCCGGGCCGCGACCCTCGGGATTGCGGGTATAGGGCGTGGTCGGCAGGTTGCCGCCGTAGATGGACGAACAGCCGGTGGCATTGGCGATCAGCATGCGGTCACCGAACATCTGGGTGGCGAGGCGGATGTAGGGCGTTTCGCCGCAACCGAGGCAGGCGCCGGAAAACTCGAACAGCGGCTGCGCCAGCATCGCCGATTTCATGCGCTTCCAGTCCAGGCCCTTGCGCTCGTTTTCGGGCAGGGATTCGAAGAAGGCCCAGTTGATCCGATCCTGTTCGATGATCTGCTCCTTGGGCACCATGTCCAGGGACTTGTGGCTGGCGTTGCTCTTGTCGCGGGCCGGGCAGACATGGGCGCAGAGGCTGCAGCCGGTGCAATCGTCGGGGGCTACTTGGTAGGCGATGTAGAGCTGTGGATCCTTGCTGCCGCGCACCGGTCGATAGAGGAAGCCTTCGGGCGCCTGTTGCAGCGCCTCTTCGGTGAAGGTCTTGGAGCGGATCGCCGAGTGCGGGCAGACGAACGGGCACTTGCCGCATTCGATGCACAGATCCGGATCCCATTTCGGCAGTTCCAGGGCGATTGAGCGTTTCTCGTAAGCGGCGGTGCCGAGCGGCCAGGAACCGTCCGGCGGCATCTTGCTGACCGGCAGCTCGTCGCCCTTGCCGGCGATCAGCGTGGCGGTGATGTCGCGCACGAAGTCGGGCGCATCGGCGGGCACCGGCGGCTGGAAGTCGCGGTCGCTGTCGATGCGGTCGGGCAGGGGGACCGGGTGCAGGGCATCCAGTGCCGCATCGATGGCGCGGAAGTTGTACTCGACGATCTTGCGTCCCTTGCGGCCGTAGGTCTTTTCCACCGCCCGCTTGATCTTGTCGATCGCCTCGTCGCGCGGCAACACACCGGAGATGGCGAAGAAGGCGGTCTGCATGATGGTGTTGATGCGACGGCCCATGCCGGTTTCGCGGGCCACGCGGTAGGCGTCGATGACCCAGAACTGTATGTTCTTGTCCAGCATCTGCTGCTGCATCGGCCGCGGCAGGCTGGACCAGACGGTTTCCGGCGATACCGCGCTGTTGAGCAGGAACACGCAACCGGGCGCGGCCTTTTCCAGCAGGTCGTAGCGGTCGACGAACTGCGGCTGGTGACAACCGATGAAGCTGGCCTCGCCGTCGCCGATCAGATAGCTGGCGCGGATCGGCCGGTCCGAGAAGCGCAGGTGGGAGACGGTCACCGCGCCGGCCTTCTTGGAGTCATAGACGAAATAGCCCTGCACGAACTGGTCGGTTTCCTCGCCGATGATCTTCAGGGTGTTCTTGTTGGCGCTGACCGTGCCGTCGGAACCAAGGCCGTAGAACAGGCACTGGTTGACGCCGTCGAGAGCGCGGTTGCGGGCTTTCCGGTCCCATTCCAGGCTGCTGTGGGTCACATCGTCGTGAATGCCGATGGTGAAATGGTTCTTCGGATTTTCCTGTGCGAGGTTGTCGAATACGGCGCGGATCATGCCGGGCGTGAATTCCTTGCTCGACAGGCCGTAGCGGCCGCCGACGATACGCGGCAGGTGGGGGAACTTCTCGCCGTTGCCGGCCACATGCTCGGCCAGGGCCGTCACCACATCCTTGTACAGTGGCTCGCCGCCGGCGCCGGGTTCCTTGCAGCGGTCGAGCACGGCGATCGATTGCACCGAAGCCGGCAACGCCTCGATCAGGTGACGGGCCGAGAAGGGGCGGTACAGACGCACCCGCAGCAGGCCGAGTCTCTGTCCCTGCTGCAGCAGATCCTCGACCGTCTCCTCCACCGCCTCGGCGCCGGAACCCATCATTACGATCACCCGTTCGGCATCGGAGGCGCCGAAATAGTCGAACAGGCGGTATTGGCGCCCGGTATGCCCGGCGAACTCGTCCATCACGCTCTGCACAATCTCGGGAAGTTGCTGGTAATAGGAGTTGACGCTCTCGCGGCCCTGGAAATAGACATCCGGGTTCTGCGAGCTGCCGCGCAACACCGGCCGATCCGGCGTTAATGCATTCTGACGGTGCCGGATCAGGCAATCGGCATCGACCATCGCGTGGATGACTTCGTCGGCGACGGGTTCGATCTTCATCAGCTCGTGGGAGGTGCGGAAGCCGTCGAAGAAATGGACGAAGGGGATGCGCCCGCGCAGGGTGGCGGTCTGCGCGATCAGGGCCAGGTCCATTGCCTCTTGCACCGAGCCGGAGGCCAGCATCGCAAAGCCGGTGGCGCGGGTGGCCATGACATCGGAATGATCGCCGAAGATCGACAGCGCCTGGGCGGCCAAGGAGCGCGATGCTACATGGATCACCAGCGGCGACAGCTCGCCGGCGATCTTGTACATGTTGGGGATCATCAGCAGCAGGCCCTGGGAGGCGGTGAAGGTGGTGGTCAGACCGCCGGCCTGCACCGCCCCGTGCACCGCGCCGGCGGCGCCGCCCTCGCTCTGCATCTCGATGATCTCGGGGATGCCGCCCCAGATGTTGCGCCGGCCCTGGGCCGACCACTCGTCCGACAGCTCGCCCATCGGTGACGCCGGCGTGATCGGGTAGATGGCGATAACCTCGTTGGTCTTGTGCGCGATATGTGCCGCGGCCTGGTTGCCGTCGATGATGATGCGGTCGCTGCTCATGCCGTTTCGCTCCAGTTCTGCACCGGAACTACAGCCTAAACCCTCGGATACGCTGCGGCCTTGATCTGGGGCAAGCGGCGGTTGTCGTTACGACCGGAGGAAGGAGTGCAGCGTCAGCGCCGGGTTCAGTGCAACAGCGAGAACATCTTGCGCCGCCAGGTCTTGGTCAACGGGTGGTCGGCTCCAAGCAGCTCGAACAGGTCGAGCAGGCCCTTGCGGCCGGCGTCGTCGCCGAAGCTGCGATCCTTTTTCATGATGTTCAGCAACAGTTCCATCGCGGCTTCGTACTGGCCCTGGGCGGTCAGGTAGTGGCTCATCTTGAGCTGGGCGTCGAGGTCGTCCGGATCCTGCTCGATGCGCTGTTTCAGCTCGTTCGGATCGCCGATGTTCTCCAGTTCCTTGGCCAGACGGATCTGCGCCTGCAGTTCGCGCACTTCGTCCTTGTCGCGTTCTTCCGGCGGCAGACTGTCGAGCAGAGCCTGGGCGCTGTCGTAATCACCGCGATTGGCGCTGATGCGCGCGATGTTGAACTTGAGGGTGGCGTTCTCCGGGTCCTCGGCCAGCGCCTGGTTGAGGATCTCCAGCCCCTCCTCGTCGCGTCCGGCATCGAAAGCCTGCTGGGCCGCTTCCAGCACCTCGTTGGCCGCGCCGCCCTGGAGGTAGGGCTCGAGGAACTTGCGCACCTCGGCTTCCGGCAAGGCGCCCATGAACTCGTTGACGATCTGACCGTCGACGAACAGCTTCACCGTCGGCAGGCTGCGCACCCCGGCCTGGGCCGCCAGTTCGCGCTGTTCGTCGGTATTGACCTTGGCGAGGATGAAGCCGCCCTGGTATTCCTCGGCCAGCCTGGTCAGCACCGGCACCAGCATCTGGCAGGGGTTGCACCACTCGGCCCAGAAATCGACCAGCACCG
>WGBK01000055.1 GCA_015494335.1 Gammaproteobacteria bacterium
ATGGTCGGCGCCGGCATCTTCGCCCTGCTCGGCGAGGCCAGCGCAATCGCCGGCAGCGCCGTGTACCTGTCCTTTATCATCGGCGGCGTCATAGCGCTGTTTTCCGGCTATTCCCTGGGCAAGCTGGGAGCGCGCTACCCGGCTGCCGGCGATTGCGCTGGCCTCGCCGAGCAGGGCGAAGATGCCGGCGCCGACCATGGAGCCGATGCCCAGGGCTACGGCGGACCAGAGTCCGATGGGTTTGCTGCCGGATTTATACATGATCGAGGGTTTCCATTTGTTGGTGAATGAAATCGACGAAGCGGCGCTCGGGCGAGAAGCCGAGCAGGTCTTCGCCGCCGGCGACAAAATTCGAATAGGGATTGAAGTCGTAGAAACAGGCCTCGCCGCTGTCACGCTCGAGGAAATACTCGACGCCGCCGATGTCGGCATCGGCGGCGCGCAACAGGGATATTACCTGCCGCACCACGGTTTCGGACGGTTGGTGCAGCTCGATGCCACGGCCTCCCTCGGCTGCGCAGAAATCGAAATCATCGCCGTCGGGAACGACCGCAGCACAGCCGTCGGCCGCGCAGTAGTTGAACTCGCCGCTGACCACCGGCTGGCGGATGCTGTAGAACAGTTCGTCGCCGAGGATCTCGACGCGGTAGACGAAACCGTCGGACTCGATGTACTGCTGCACGATGCCACTGCGGTCGATGCCCAGGTCGATGGCCTTGAGCAGTACATCATGCTGTAGCGTCTCCATGTCGTCATAGCGGGCGATGCCGCTGCCCGAGCCTCCGAGATTGGGTTTGACGATCAACGGGAAGCCGATCGCCTCGGCGGCCGGCAGGGCGTCCTCTGGCCTATGGATGGCGATGGCCCGGGGGTGTCGCAACCCCAGCCGGGCGAACAGACCGTTCTGCATGGCCTTGGAGGCGCCGATGGCATGGGCGCGATATCCGTTCAGCACGCGCACCGGCGTGGACTGCAGCCAGCCGAGGAAGTGCAGGGTGTGAAAGGCCACGCTGGGATGGCGCGAGGCATGGGGCATGATGTTGACGCGGTTGATCAGCAGGTCGTAGGGTGGCTGCAGGTCGCTGGTATCGAAGGCCAGCTCGGCGATGTTGATCGGTAACAGGTCGATGCCGTCGTCGATCAGCGCGGCGATCAGCCGGTCGGACCAGGTCGGGTGTTCGTGCAGGAAGGCGACTTTCATGGAGGTTCCGCGCTCAGCTGTCGGCAATGGGCGGCAGTGTATCGCAAAGTTCGCCGTCGCTGTCGATAACGATGCCGTTGAGGCGCAGGGCAACCAGCAGGCGGCGTGCCTGGCGCGGCGTCAGCGTGATGCGGAAGGCAGCCTTGATCAGGCGATGCTCGTCCATGTAGAGCTGCTGGATGCGCGGCGTTTGCTGCAGGCCGCTGAATACGCTGTGGATCAGGTCGGTGACCGACAGGTTGTGGGAATCGACGAAAAACAGGCAGCGATCGGCGCTGCGGAAGAATACGCGGCCGACGCAGAGGCCGCTGAAGATCTCCAGCTCGTTGCGCGGGCGCACCCGCATCGACTTGCTGCGCGCCCTTTGCAGCAGCGCGCGGGAATCCGGGGCCTTGGGACCGATGCCGACCATCGTTTTAGCGGCTCAGGATCGCGACCGGGCGCGACGCAGCAGTTCGCCGACGCCCGGGTAAACCTCGGGCGTGAGCTGGTACTTGTGTCCGGCATGGCCCCAGGAAACCTGCTGCTGCAGCGCCTCGCGCAAGGCCTCGAGATCGAAGAACTCGATGCCGCCGACGGAATCCACGCCGCGTTCGAACAGCAGATCGGGCAGGCCGCTGCCGCTGGGGCCGATCAGGCTGAAGCGCCGGCAGCCTCGGCTGTGCCCGAGGATGTCCTTGAGGCTGTCGTTGATCAGGGTCGAGGCCGTGCACAAGACCTGGTCGCAGCGGGCCAGCTCGCTGGCATCCCCGGCCAGTTCCAGGCCCTCGACAATCTCCACCCGTTCCGGTTTTTTCTCCACCACCAGCACCTCCACCCCTTTTTCCAGCATGCGTTCCACCAGCGGGCAGAAATAACCAACCATGCCGACCCGGTCGCCGGCCAGCGGATCGTCGATACCGGTGCTGGCACTGCTGGCGCTGGCCTCGGAAGGAGAGAAGCCGGCGCGGCGGAACAGGTGCTGGCTGATGGCGTTGAAGGCGCCCAGCGCCAGCGCGCTGGCGGCAAGGTCCGTGGCGTCGCCGAAATGCCGCGTCAGTTCCACCGCGTCGGCGCGCAGGTGGGACGGATCCGGATAGCGGTGCCACAGGCGAGGCAGGCTGTCTTCCAGGCTGGTGTAGAAGGGGCCGACGCTGCCGTCCTCGAGGAACACGAAGCCGAACTCGTCGGGATTTTCGGCATCCTCGACGATCTTCGGCAGGTGCAGGCCGACCACCGGCGGCAGCTCGATATGCTCGCCGATGCGGCGGGCCAGGTCTCGGTATTCCCGGTTCAGTTTCATTTTTCGGGGGGTGTCGGCGGGTCCGTGGGTGCGTATTTGCGCAGGAAGGCGGCGGGCGCCAGGCTGCGGTGTCGGAATCGGCGGGTAGAGTGGCTGACCAGCGACGAAAACACAATGATCGACATCAAGCCGACCAACCGGGTGTCGGCATCGACCAGCGGCAGCAGGGAAAGCAGGCCGATCTTGATCAATACGCTGATGCCGCGGATTTCGAACAGGGCGAGGAAGCTGCCGTAGAGATCCACCGCGAACAGGGCCAGCCCCGAAAGCACGGCGGCCAGTAGCCAGGGTCGCCAGGTTTCGTCGGCCACGCCGTAGTAGAGCCCGCCGAGCAGCAGCGAGAAGCTGATGATGTGCGCGGCGCGCAGCAGGTTGAGGATCAGCCTGCGATGGGGCAGATCGCGAAATCGACGAGGGAACAGCAGGCGCAGGGGGGAGTCGGGCATCATACAAGACTACCGCCGCGGGGCTTTCGCGGCAAACCGTGGGCTCAGTCGCCGCTGTAGCGTTCGACGAAACGGCGCAGGATGGCGTTGGCTTCGGGCGTGCGGGCCGGACGGATGCGCTCGATCAGCGCGTCCGCCTCCTCGGGACGAAAATAGCCGTGATGGCGATAGGCCTGGATGCGCAGGATGAAGCCTTCGGCATCGCCCTCGGGATGGAACTGGGTGGCATAGACATTGCGCCCGACACGAAACATCTGCACCGGGCAGGCCTCGCCGCGAATCAGCAGCGTGGCGCCCTCGGGCAGGCGATCGCAGGCTTCCTTGTGGCCCAGCAGGGCCGGGATGCGATCCGGGCAGCCGGCAAGCAGAGGGTCGGTCTTCCCTTCCCCGGTCAGCTCCAGCTCGAAGCAGCCCACCGGTTCGCCGTAGCGGGGGGTGATGTCGGCGCCAAGCCAGGAGCCGAGCAGGCCGTTGCCGGAACAGGCGCCGAGGAAAGGGAAGTCGCGCGGTACCAGCCGGTCGAACAGGCGCGAGAAATCCGCCTCGATGCGTTTCTGCAATGCGGTTTTTTCCGCTTCGGGGGTGCTGATGTCGAAGGGGCTGCCACCGACGATGATGCCGCTGTAGTCGTCGAGTCGGAGATCCCGCGGGATGCCCTGTTGCTCGATGCGCAGGCGATGGGCCTGCTGCGGCACCAGCCCGCCGTAGTGGCAGATGGCCGCGAATTCGTTGTCCGATGTATCGTCCTCGGGGCGCAACTGGAGGATCAGGAAGGGCTTGGGCATGAATGGGTCCGCGGTACCGGGAAGCGGGATTCTAGAGCATGTCCCGGCCGCTGGCGATACCCTGCCTCAGAAGGTCTTGGAGACGACCTCGGACAGGCTGCTTTCGATGCGCAGCGAGTTGTAGGCGGTGAGGGCGAAATAGACCGTCACAGTGCCGGAACCGCCCTGGTACTGGTCGCTGTATTGGAATACATCCCCGCTAGTGATGTGGAACTCGGTCACCGGTTGGTTGTTTTCGTCTCTTGCCGGGATATCGATATCCGCTTTTTTCAGATTCTCGGGCGAATCGCCGATGTACAGCCGGTAACCGGCGAGATCCTCCAGCGGCGTGTCGTCGGTATTCTCGGTGGGGGGTTGCCAGCTCAGGGTGGCGACGACATCGCTGCCGCCCTCGCTGCCTGCACCGCCGGCGCCGCAGCCGGTCAGTACCAGGGAGAACAGGGCTAGGAGAAGGAATGAAAGGGCATTGCGGTATGGTATTCGGGTATTCATCGATTTCGAGTTCACCTATGCGTGCGCTGCCCCGATCTTGTGCCGGGATCATGCGCTGTTTCACAGACAGGCAAGACAGGGAGTCGCTAGGCTTGCGTGCCTGCTGAATCAATAGTAAGGAAAGGCCATGACGACCCGTTTGCAGGAATATTTCTCGGAATCCGCAAGACGATTTCCCGACAGGACAGCGGTTGCCTGTAGGGACGATTCCATATCATACCAGAGCCTGGAGTCATTCACCAACGCCCTGGCCCGCCATCTGCAACGAAACGGGGCGGAAAAGGGGCGATTCATCCCCTTTTTCATGGCCAAGGGGATTCCGGCGATCCAGTCCCTGCTGGCGATCCTGAAGGCCGATTGCGCCTATGTGCCCATCGATGTTCATTCTCCCGCGGCACGGCTGGAATCCATCCTCGACAGCCTCCAGGCCGGGCTGATCCTGGTGGATCGTCAGTCGGAGCCGGTCCTGCGCGAGCGCCTGGGCGAGCGCGATGACCTGCTCGTCGTCAATGTCGAGGATTTCGATGCCTCGACCGAGGATCGTTCCCCGCTGAACTATCGGGGCCTGTCCATCGACCTGGCCTATGTGCTGTTCACCTCCGGCTCCACCGGGGTGCCCAAGGGCGTGATGATTCCTCACCAGGCGGTCATCGACTACATCGACTGGTGCGTTGAGTTCTATGCCATCGACGAACAGGACCAGGTATCCAACCATGCGCCGCTGTACTTCGACAATTCCACCTTCGATATCTATACCGCTTTCAAGGCGGGCGCCACACTGCACCTGGTGCCCGACGAGCTCAACAGCGTACTGCCGC
Organism: Gammaproteobacteria bacterium; assembly: GCA_015494335.1. Taxonomy (GTDB): domain Bacteria; phylum Pseudomonadota; class Gammaproteobacteria; genus S144-22. The sequence goes on from WGBK01000055.1 coordinate 5,025, forward strand.
GACTGATCCGCTGGATCGACGAGCGCGCCATCAGCGTGTTCTTCTGCGTGCCCTCGGTGCTGACGCTGTTGATCCGTTCGCGACGCCTGAAGCCGGACAACCTGGCCTCGCTGCGACACCTGATCTGTGCCGGCGAGGCGTTGCCGCCGGAGACCATCCGCTATTTCATGCAGCACTACCCCCATATCCAGTACACCAACATGTACGGACCGACCGAGATCACCGTGGACTGCAGCTACCATGTGATTCGCGAAATCCCGTCCGAGGATCAGTTGCGCATTCCCATCGGCAAGGCGCGCAAAAACATGGAGCTGTTCGTGCGCGAGGAGTCGGGCGGCTTGAGCCAGCAGCCCGGTGCACGCGGCGAACTGCTGGTGCGCGGCCTGTCGGTCAGCTACGGATATCTCGGTGACGAGGAAAAGACACGGGCCAGCTTCATTCAGAACCCCCTCAACCCGGTCTTCCACGACCCTCTCTACTGCACCGGCGACCTGGTCGAGATCGACGATAACGGCGACTATCATTTCCTCGGTCGCGCCGACGACCAGATCAAGTATCTCGGCTATCGCATCGAACTGGGCGAGATCGAGTCGCGCATGCATTCTCTGGATGCGGTGCGCGAGTGCGTGGTGGTGTTCGATGCCGGCGATGGCGACGCGCGCCCGCCTGAAATCGGTGCGCTGGTCTCGCTTGAGGGCGAGGAACTGGCCTGGCTGCAGCAGCAATTGCGTTCGCTGTTGCCGTCCTACATGATCCCGACGCGCATCCGCCTGCACGACGGGGATTTTCCGCGCACGGCCAACGGCAAGTATGATCGGCGGAACATTCTTCCGCTGGTCTTTGGCTGAGGGCGAACCGGCCTCCGGGGAGGGAGGGCGGCTGTCCGGCTTTGCGAAAGAGGTCACGGACGCCAAAACCTCATGAAATAGAATGACAATGATCCTTTTCAAGAAACAATCAGGGAATACGCACACATGTCTGAATCCGCCATCCGCTCCATCCTGGAGCAACACGGACGCCTTTCCACGCCGGTCACCGAGCTCGAAGCTGCCAGCGATCTCTATAACGCCGGCCTGACCTCACTGGCCACAGTCGGCCTGATGCTTGCGCTGGAAGACGAGTTCGACATCGAATTCCCCGACGCCATGCTCAGCCGGCAGACCTTCAGCAGCATCGAGGCGATACAGGATGCGATCGAGGAACTGCAGGGCTGATCTGCCGAACTTAACACCCAACCCACGGAGAACCCGGATGAACCACTTGCCGCTGGACCTGCAGGAGCAGGCGCACCAGATCGGACGCGATGTGCTGGCCGTGCACGCCGACGATGTCGATCAATATTCCCGCTTCCCGAAGGAAAGCATGGATGCGCTGAAGCAGGCGGGTTGGCTCAGCGCCTATGTGCCGCGCGATTTCGGCGGGCTTGGGTTGAACCTGCCGCAGATCGCCGAGATCTGCGACATCCTGGGGCACTACTGCGGTTCAACGGCGATGATCTTTGCCATGCACCAGATCCAGGTGGCCTGTATCGTGCATCATCACCGCAAGCGCGGCTTCTTTGTCGAGTACCTGCGCCAACTGGTGCGCGAACAGCGGCTGATCGCCTCCGCCACCACCGAGATCGGCGTGGGCGGCGACCTGCGCAGCAGCATCTGCGCGGTGGAAACCGACGGCGACCGTTTCCGCATCACCAAGAAGGCGCCGGTGATCTCCTACGGTGAGGATGCCGATGACCTGATTCTCACCGCGCGGCGCAATCCCGATGCGCCGAAGAGCGATCAGGTGCATGTGCTGCTGCTGGACGGCCAGTACCAGCTGGAACAGATCGGCACCTGGGATGCCCTCGGATTCCGCGGCACCCGCAGCGACGGCTATATCGTCACCGGCGAAGCGCCGACGGAACAGATCCTGCCCACGCCCTTCGCCGACATCCTCAGCCAGACCATGCACCCCTTCGCCCACATCACCTGGTCCTCGCTGTGGGCGGGCATTGCCGCCGACGCGGTGGACAAGGCGCGCCGCTTCGTCAAGAAGGAAGCCAAGCGCAACCTCGACATGCCGCCGATCTCCGCCATTCGCCTCGGCGAGGTGGACACGGTATTGCAGACCTTGCGTCACAACATCGGCCAGTGCATGGAGGAATACCAGCGCATGATCGACGAGGACGATGCCAATGCCTTCACCCAGTTCGGCTTTGGTATCCGCATCAACAACCTGAAGATCTCCAGCTCGGAACTGATTGTGGATATTGTCGGCAAGGCGATGCTGATCTGCGGCATTTCCGGATACCGCAACGATTCGGAGTTCAGCCTGTGCCGGCACATCCGCGATGCCTATGGCGCGGCGCTGATGGTCAACAACGACCGCATCATGCTGCACAACGCCACGCTGCTGCTGATGCACAAGGATCGCTGAGGCCATGCCGCGGCTGCTCGATCTCGATCCGGCCGGCTACGAACGGCATCGCCTGCACAGCCAGCAACGCGACTGGGCCGAGACCAACTGCTACGTCGATATCTGGATCGAGTTGCTGCACGCGATGGGGCACGAGCCACTGGCGGCGATGCCCTTCACCCTGGCCATCGATTTCGAGGATGACCAGTGGACCTTCTTCAAGCCTCCGCTCGGCGACCTTTTCGATCTCTACGGGCTGGATGTTCAGGAAATGGCCGTGTGGCGGCCGCTGGTCGAGCATATCGAGGAACAGCTGAGCCACGGCAAGTTCGTGCTGGTGGAGCTGGATTCCTGGTTCCTGCCGGATACCGAGGGTTCCGCCTACCGCATGGCCCATGTAAAGTCCACCGTCGCGATCAATGACTTTGATCCGGCCGCGCAACGCATGGATTATTTCCACGGCCAGGGCTACTACCGGCTCGAGGGCGAGGACTACCGCGGCGTGTTCTACCTGGACGAGGACGATCCATCCCGGCTTCCGCCCTATGTCGAGATCGTCAAGCAACGGGACGCTCCGCCCCTGGGGGAGTTGCCGGAAATCTCGCTGCAACTGTTGCGTCGCCAGCTGCGCCTGCTGCCGCGGCGCAACCCCTTCGAGCGCTTTCGCGAGCGTTTCGAGCAGGACCTTTCACATTTGATGGAAGGCGACCTGGAGCTGTTCCATGCCTACTCCTTCGCCACCTTCCGCCAGTTCGGCGCCTGCTACGAGCTGGCTGCCGGCTATCTCGAATGGCTCGGCGAGCAGGGTATCGACGGCTTCGAGGATGCCCGTCGGGATCTGGCCGCCATCTCCTCCGCCTCCAAGGTCTACCAGTTCCAGCTGGCGCGGGCGATGAGCCGGCGCAAGCCGCTCGACCTGTCGCCGATCGACGCCATGGGTGAACACTGGACGGCTGCCATGGACCGGATTTCGGACCGGCTGTGAGCGGACAGCGGCCGACGCCTTTGTATCGGGAACTCGGTTCCGCGACGGTTTCGTGGCGGCTGCTGGCCACCCCCGCCAATGCCGTTGCCGCGCCTGCCGATCTGCCTCCGGCCGACTCCCCCGATTGGCTGCCGGCCGTGGTGCCGGGCACGGCGGCATCCGCCCTGAGAGCTGTCGGTCAATGGAGCTGGGAGCAGCCGCACAACTTCGACCAGGATGACTGGTGGTATGCCGCGGAGTTTGAAATAGAACCCGAGGAAACCGGGCTCCGGCTCCTTTTCAAAGGCCTGGCCACGCTCTGCGAAGTCTGGCTCGATGACCGGCTGCTGGCCCGTCACGAAAACATGTTCAGGGCGCTGGAAATTCCCCTTGCGGAACTGGCTCCCGGCTGGCATCGCCTGCGGCTGTGCTTTCGCTCCCTCAATGCCGCGCTGGAACAGAAGCGACCGCGTCCGGCCTGGAAAACGCGACTGATCGATCACCAGAATCTGCGCTGGTTCCGCACCACGCTGCTCGGCCGCATTCCCGGCTGGTCACCGCCGGTTCACCCGGTCGGCCCCTGGCGACCTCTGCGTCTGCTTTCTTCTCTGCATCCGAGGCAGCTTCAGTTGCGGCCCGAGTGGCGAGACGGTCAGGCCTGGTTGTTCGCCGCCTTCGAGATCGATGGCGTCGGCAAGGACTGCCATGCGAGCCTGGAAATCGGGGGCAGAGTCCTGTCCATGAATGGCCGGCACATCGAAGAGGCCTGGCATTTCGAACTGGAGCAGGCCATCGAAGAGCTGGATGCCTGGATGCCCCATACCCACGGCGAACCCCATTGTTATCCCGCGCGCTTGCGCTTGCAGGCCGATGGTCGTGAATCTTTGATCGAATTGCCCGCCCTGGGCTTCCGCCGGGTGGAGGTCGATGATACGGACCATGGATTTGCGCTGAAGGTCAACGGTCTGCCCGTGTTCTGTCGCGGCGCCTGCTGGACCGTCAATGACCTGCCGTCGATGAACGGCGACATCGATACCCTGCGCGATACGCTGACACAGATGCGCGATGCCGGCTGCAACATGATCCGCGTGGGCGGCACCATGGCCTATGAACGGGACGATTTCTATGCGCTCTGCGACGAGCTGGGTATCCTTGTGTGGCAGGATTTCATGTTCGCCAACATGGATTATCCCGCCGACGATGAAGCCTTCCTGGCCGATGTGCTGGAGGAAGCCGGTCAGCAGTTGCAGCGCCTGTCGGCCCATGCCTGCGTTGCCGTCTACTGTGGCAACAGCGAGGTGGAACAGCAGGCGACGATGATGGGTTTGCCGCCGCAGCAGGCGCGCAATCCGCTGTTCCATGAACAGCTGCCGAAGCTTTGCGAGTGCCTGCATCCCGGCATTCCCTATGTACCCTCGACTCCCTGGGACGAAGACCCGGAGGTGTTGCCGTTTCGCAACCATCGCGGTCTTGCGCACTACTACGGCATCGGCGCCTACCAGCGCCCCCTGTGCGAGTTGCGCAGTCACGATGTTCGATTCACGCCGGAATGCCTCGGCTTTGCCCATGTGCCGTCCTCGGCTATGCGCAAGCGTCTGTTCGATAACGAAACGCCCCCGTTGCACCACCCGTTGTGGAAGCAACGCACGCCGCGCGATGCCAACGCCGGCTGGGACTTCGAGGATGTGCGTGATTTTTACCTGCAACAGCTGCTGTCCCTGGATCCGGCACAGCTGCGCTACGAGCAGCCGGAGTTCTACTGGCGCGTCAGCGAGTTCGTCAGCGGCGAGGTGCTGCGCCGCGTGTTCGCCGAATGGCGCAGCCGCCACAGCCGTTGCCGGGGGGCGCTGTTGTGGTTTCTCAAGGATCTCTGGCCCGGCGCCGGCTGGGGCGTCATCGACAGTGACGGCGAGCCCAAGCTGGCCTGGTACGCGCTGCAGCGCAGCTGGCAGCCGCGCGGCTTGTGCATCACCGACGAGTCCGTCAATGGCCTCGAGGTCCATGTCTATAATGAACGCGAGCAGACTCTGGACGGACGCCTGTCCCTGCGCCTGTTCAGCGAGCAGGGCGTGCGCCTGCTGGATACGGAGGCAGCCTTGCGGGTCGACCCGAGGTCCACAGGCAGCTGGGATCTGGAGCGGCTGATCGGCCATTTCTTCGATCTGAACTACCACTATCGCTTCGGACCTCGCCCGCACCAGCTGCTGGTGCTGGAACTGATCGACGAGCAGGGGCATAGCTATCGCGAGCACTACCTGCCGGAGTCCCGGCTGCCCTGCACGGTGGGCAGTGATGCATTGCAGGCCGAGGCCCGCGTGGAAGACGGACGGGTGCGTCTGCAACTGCGCGCGGACCGGCTGTTGTATGGTTTGCAGATTGAAAGCCGCGGATTGCGCGTCAGCGACCAGGGCTTCCATCTTGCACCCGGAGAAGAAGTCGTGGTCTGGCTGGACAGCCGGGATGAAACCCTGCCGTCGCGCATGCGCATCGACATCCAGGCCCTGAATCTTTCCGATCCGGTCAGTCTGCGTCTCAAGGCATGAACGGCCTGCACGTCCAGCACCGCCGGCAGGTTCCTGGTCGATCCGGGCAGCCGGTCGAGATCCTGCGCCACAGCTTCTGGCTGGGTGAAGGTGACACCGCCCTGCACGGGCTGTTGCAGTATCCCGAGGGCGATGTCCGATCCATGCTGTGGATCATCTGCCCGGGCCTGGGCATCGACTACATGAATGCCTACCGCGGCCTGCGCCACCTGGCCGATGCCCTGGCCGCCGACGGCCAGGCCGTTCTGCGTTTCGACTATGCCGGCACCGGCAGTTCCGCCGACCCCGATCGTGAGGCCGACCAGTTGCCCCTGTGGCTGGGCAGCATCGAACGCATTCAGGACCATGCCCGGGGCGAACTGGGTTTCGAGCGCGTTGGGTTGATCGGACTGCGATTCGGGGCCACATTGGCAGCGCTGGCCGCACGGGACCGCCGGGTGCACGGCCTGGCCTTGTGGTCGCCCGTCACCAAGGGTTCGCAACTGATCCGCGAAACCCGCATGCTGCGCGGAGCGGCCGAAATCGATACGGAGGACGACCGGCTTGAGGCCGCGGGCTGGGTCATCAATGCCGCGACGCAGACCGCCATCGACGGCATCGATCTGGCCAGTTTCCGGCCGCAGGCGCAGAACCTGCTGGTCATCGACGGTGCGGATGCCCGTCGCACGCGCAAGCTGGTCGATGCCTGGTCCGTTTCCGACCGCGGTGGCCTGCGCTACGAAACCCTCGACGAAACCCGCGACCTGCTGGTGGATGCCCACAACACGCGCATCCCCCGGGAAACCCTGGACTGCCTGCGCGACTGGGCCCGCCAGGTTGTCGGCGGTGCCCCCGTGAAAGAATCGCCCCGGGATTCTGGCTCGGCTCCTCAAGCCCGCTTGCAGGCCTGTCTGGAGAATGGCGGCGAGCGGATCGAGCTGGAAGAAACGACGGGCTTTACACGGCATGGTCTGTTTGCCCTGCATTGCCAGCCCGAGCATCAGCCGCAGGAACAAAAGCCACTGGTGCTTTTGCTCAACTCCGGTTCCAATCACCAGGTGGGACCGAACCGGCTTTATGTCACACTGGCCCGTTTATTGTCGTCTCGGGGCTATGAAAGCCTGCGCGTCGATCTTCCCGGCCTCGGCGAAACGCCGGAGCAGCCCGGTACCGAGGAAAACCTGCCCTACATGCCGGAGCCGATGGCTGCCCTGCGACAGGCCGTCGAGGATCTGGAGCTGTCGTCGCGACCGTTGATCCTGCTCGGCCTCTGCTCTGGCGCCTACCATGCCTTTCTCGGCGCCATCGAATTGCGCGATGCGAAGATCGAGGAAGCCCTGCTGATCAATCCGCTGACCTTCTACTGGCAACAGGGCATGACGCTGGAGGATGCCCCCAGCGTGGGATACGGAGAATGGAACTGGTACCAGCAATCGGCCCGCGATCCGGAACGCTGGAAACGACTGCTGACCGGAAAGATCAATCCGCTGCCGATCCTGCGCAGCATTCTCGGGCGTTTCCATACACGGCTGCGAACCCAAGCCAGACGGGTGGTCGAGCGTTTCGAGCGTTCCCCCGAGGACCGGATCTCACCGAGTCTGCGCAACAGCCTGCTGAAGATCGAGCGGCGCGGTTTGCGCCTGACCCTGGTGTTCGCCGACACCGATCCCGGGTTGAGCATTCTTCGCGACCAGGCCGGTTCGACGCTGCAGGCCATGCTGAAGCGGGGTAGCGTGTGCATGAAGCTGATTTCGCGGGCCGACCATACCTTTTCCCGCATGCGCCCGCGAACCGAGTTGCTCGACTGGCTGGACGAACACTTCAGCAGGCAATGAATCAGCCGTCTTGTTTTTCGCCGGTATCGGTTTCTGTCTTTCTTGCAGCAGCTTCGGCTTCGAGTTGAGCCTGGGCCGCCATCTGTCGAGCCTCGCGTTCGTGCTTGACCACCAGCAGCGTGGTAAATGCGGACTGGTCACCGATCAGTGAACGCGTGACCACTTCCGCACTGACCACGGCAATCATGCCGGGCAGGATGATGTTGAGGTTTCCCGTCAGCTCCATCAGGGCTACCAGTGCGGCCAATGGTGCATGCAGGACGGCTCCCATCATGGCCACCATCCCGGTGAGGGCATAGAAACCGGCCGAACCCTGGAACGAGGACCACTGGCCGGCAACCAGATATTCGATGATACCGCCGACCGCGCCGCCGAGCATCAGCGAGGGACCGATCAGACCGCCGGGCATGCGTGCTCCGACGGAGACGGCGGTGGCAACGAACTTGGCAAACAGCAGCAGGGCCAGGGCCTGGAATCCCAGTTGCTGCTGGAAGATGCGATTCAGCGCGTCGTAGCTGATGCCCATGATGGCCGGCGCCCACAGCGCCAGGATGCCGGTGACCAGGCCTGCCATCGGGAACATGACCAGCGGTTGCCACTCGATGGTGAAGCGGGCGATGCGGTTGATCATGAGGATGAACAGGGATGCCAGCAGGCCAATGAGCAACCCCATTCCGGCAATCACCGGCAACTCGGCTAGGGAACCGATGGACAATGCCGGTACGTCGAAGGCCGGATTGGAGCCGAACACCAGCTGGCTGATTACGGCCCCCATCACCGTGGCGACGATAACCGGCACAATGGCATTGATGGCGTAGCGCAGGCGGAACACTTCGATGACGAAGATCACTCCGGCCAGAGGCGTGTTATAGGCGGCTGCTATGGCTGCTGCGCCACCGGCAGCCGCCAGCAGGTAATCCTCGTCTTCCTGCAGCTTGAAACGGCGACCCAGCAAGGCGGCATTGGCAGCGCCCAGGTGCACGCCGGGCCCCTCTCGGTCCACGGACTGACCGCTGATGATGGCCAGCCAGCCGCCGGCGAACTGCACCAGAGCATTGCGAAACGGCAGGCGTTGCTTGCGAAAACGCAGAAACTCCAGTACATGCACCACGCCAACGGCCCGCATCGGTGGCGGCAGGTAGTTGAATGCCAGGCCCAGCAGCAGTGCGCCTCCCAGGGGCAGGGCGAAATGCAGCCAATCGGGCAGGGCCTCGTAGTTGCCGACCACTCCGCCGGGCAGCCAGGCGACCTGCAGCATCTCGATGGACAGGCGAAACAGGATCACCAGCACGCTGGCCATCAGTCCGACCAGGGCGCCGAGAAACACGATGCGGATGGAGAGCTTGTCCATGAATCCAGGTTGAAAAAAACGCCACTATAGCGGATTCCCGCCTGGCAAGCCCTTTGCTTTATCGGGCGTTGCGCAGCACCAGATAACCCAGTATGCCGGAGGCGAAGGAGCCGAGCAGTATCGCCAGTCGATCCGTGAACTGGAACAGGCTGTCGTCGCTGAAGGCCAGGGAAGTGATGAACAGACTCATGGTAAAGCCGATGCCGGTCAGCACCGAGACGCCATAAAGCTGCAGCCAGCTGCTGCCCTCGGGCAGTTTCGCCAGCCCCAATTTGATCGCGATCCAGCTGAGGCCGAACACCCCCATTTGCTTGCCGAGGAACAACCCGAGCAGGATGCCCAGGGGCACCGGGCCGGTCATCTGGTTCAGCGAGATCTGAGTGACATCGACTCCGGCGTTGACGAAGGCGAACAACGGGAGGATCAGGAAAGCCACCCAGAAATGCAGGTTGTGTTCGATCTCCTTCAGCGGCGAGAAGATCTTGCCGTCGGTATCCTTGGCCGTCAGCGGGATGGTGAAGGCCAGCGCCACCCCTGCCAGGGTGGCGTGTACGCCGGATTTGAGCACGCTGATCCAGAGCACGGTGCCGACGATGAAATAGGCTGCCTTGCGGGCGACGCCAAGGCGATTGAGCAGGATCAGCACGACCAGGGCGGCGGCGGCAACCGAAATCGACAGGATCGACAGGTCGGTGGTGTAGAACAGGGCGATGATGACGATGGCGCCCAGATCGTCGATGATCGCCAGGGCCATCAGGAAAATCTTCAGCGAGGCGGGTACCCGCTTGCCCAGCAATGACAGGATGCCCAGGGCAAAGGCAATATCGGTGGCCGTGGGGATGGCCCAGCCGTTGACGGCTACCGGATCGCCAAGGTTGAAGGTCAGGAAGACCAGGGCAGGGGCCGCCATGCCGCCCACGGCGGCAATGCCCGGCAGCGCCACCTCGCGGATCGAGGACAGGTGACCTTCGAGGATCTCGCGTTTCACTTCCAGACCGATCAGCAGGAAGAAGATGGCCATCAGGCCATCGTTGACCCAGTGGTAGAGCGACTTGTCGAGCTCCAGCGGGCCGATGCGGATACCTACTGGAATATGCAGGAAGCCCTGGTACAGGGGAGCGAGGAAACTGTTGCTGAAAGCCAGTGCAAGCAGCGTGGTGAAGATCAACAGGATGCCGGCCGAGGATTCCCGCTGGATGAATTCGTCGATGATCTGTTTCATGTCTGGCCCGGGTTGTTGGTTGTTGTATCGGGTCGTGGTGAACCGACTCTGTCAGAAAGCTTTGAACAAATATAGTTCAAACATGCCGATGATCTGCGAAATTGTTGTACGAGGCGTTATCATCGGTCTTTTCCCTGGACAGACCCCATGACCCGCCATACAGCGCAAGCGAACTTTGTCGATGATGCTGAACGACTGATCCGGCTGTTGCAACACTACCGCGAGCAGTCGGTTTCGCGTCAACGCCCGGTGATTCAGTTGCCGCCACTCGGCGAACTGGTCGAACGCCTGCAGTTGAATGCGCCTCTGCGGCAGGGCGGACTGCAGGGCGATGCCCTGGAAGCCTTTCTCGAACGCTATCTGGATGCCACCACCCGGCTGCATCATCCGGGCTTTCTTGCCCACCAGACGCCCCCGCCACACCCGTCCGGTGCGCTGGGTTCCCTGGTCGACGGCTTCACCAACAACCCGATGGCGATCTACGAGATGGGGCCTCCGGCGGCCGCCATCGAGCTGTTCATGGTCAACTGGCTGCTGCGTCAGGTCGGCTGGACCGAGCAACCGCTGTCTCCCGGCGCTGCCGCGGGGGAATATGCCGGCGGTGTGCTGACCCACGGCGGTTCCCTGGCCAACCTCACCGCCTTGATCGCCGCGCGCAGCCGCATTGCGCCCGAGGTCTGGCGCGACGGAAATCCCGGCGATCTGGGCCTGCTCGCCTCTCCGCAGAATCATTACTCGGTGGCCCGGGCCGCCGGTATCCTCGGTCTGGGGACGCGCGCCATCGAGTCTCTCGAGGTGGATGCCCTCGGACGCATCCGTCCCGATCGCCTGCCCGTGGCCCTGGACCGCTTGCGTGATGCCGGCCGCCGCCCGATGGCGCTGGTCGCCAACGCCTGCAGCACCGCGCTGGGGCTTTACGATCCGCTGGAAGAGATCGCCGCCTTCTGCCGCGAAGAGGGGATCTGGCTGCATGTGGACGGCGCCCACGGCGCCAGCGCCTTGCTGTCACCGAAGCTGCGCCCCCTGTTGCGCGGTATCGAGCAGGCCGACTCGCTGATCTGGGACGCCCACAAGATGCTGTTGACACCGCCGCTGTGCGCCGCCGTGCTGGTGCGCGATCACCGCTGGCTGGACCAGGCTTTCGAGCAGGAAGCCAGCTATCTGTTCCACGACAAGCAACAACCCGGTGTCGACCTGATCCAGCGCACCGTCGAATGCACCAAGGCTGCGCTCGGTCTCAAGCTCTACCTGGTGGTTGCGGCGCTGGGCGAAACCGGTCTGGCCCGCTACGTGGAGGAGCAGACGGCCCTGGCGCAGCAAGCCTGGCGTTATTTCAACGAGCAGGGAGATTTCAGCTGCCCGGCGGAACCCCAGAGCAATATCCTGTGCTTCGCCTATGCCGACTGGAACGAGGAACACCTGGCGCTGCGCGACCGCCTGATCGAGGCTGGTGACTTCCATCTGTCCACGGCCCGCATCAACGACCGCTGGCACCTGCGAGCCGTGTTCATGAACCCGCAGACCCGCATGAAAGATGTGGAAAACTTGGCGCAGGCGATTCGCAAGGCGGCGGCGGAATAGAACTTTCCCTGTCCCCGTCCTTCAAATGTTCATGTATGCGGAGTGGGTGCGGCCATGACTATTGAGAAAACCACCATCAGTCGTGCAGCCCGTCTGGCCGGTGTCGGCATCGAGACCATTCGCTACTACCAGCGGCGCGGATTGATCGAGGAACCGCCGAAACCGCTCGAGGGCTACCGCCACTACCCGGAGCAGACCATCTCGCAGATCCGCTTCATCAAGCGCGCCCAGGAACTGGGCTTCACGCTGCGCGAGATCGAGTCGCTGCTGCAGCTCGGCGAGCAGCAATGTTCCGAGA
>WGBK01000056.1 GCA_015494335.1 Gammaproteobacteria bacterium
GACCCAGATCCAGTATCCGGATCGCAGCCAGTTCCTCACCGAGCTGGTAGACAAGATGGGCAGCAGCAGCCAGCTTGCTTCCATCGACGATATCGAACGCCTGTGGTTCGAACTGCAGCGCGAAATGACCGAAAGCGGCCGCGTGGTGCGCATGCCGGTTGAGGTGATTACCGCCAATGGCGACAAGGTCACCCGCCCGGTCACCCGCATCGGCGTATTCAACCTGGTCTCGGACGGCAAGTACCTGCAGTACATCCCCGAAACCGGCAATGTAGTCGAGCTGGCACGACAGCCGGCCGGTCGCTTCCTCAAGGCCATCCGCGAATTCGAGGCGGCAAAGGACGGCGTGCACCCGGTCGGCATCGACCCGTCACGCGGCCAGATCCTGTCCCTGCTGGTCGAGTCACCGTCCTTGCGCGAGCGTATCGACCAGGGCGGCGTGGTCGGCTATGTGATCATTGCCCTGGGCGCCCTGGCCGTGCTCATCGTGCTGGAACGCCTGCTGGCGCTCGGCATCACCGGGCTCAAGGTACGCAGCCAGATGCGCCATCCTGACCAGCCGAAGAAGAACAACCCGCTGGGCCGCATCCTGATGGCCTACCACGAAAACCAGGATGTCGATCTCGAAACCCTGGAACTGAAGCTGGGCGAGGCGATCCTGCACGAGGTACCGCGTCTGCAACGCCGCGTGACGCTGCTGAAGATCATCTACGTGGTTGCTCCGCTGCTGGGTCTGCTGGGTACCGTTACCGGCATGATCATTACCTTCCAGGCCATCACCCTGTTCGGTACCGGCGATCCGAAGCTGATGGCCGGCGGTATCTCCCAGGCCCTGGTCACCACCGTGCTCGGTCTGGTAGTCGCGATCCCGACCGTGCTGCTGCACACCCTGGTCGCCAGCCGCGCCCGCAACATCCAGCAGGTGCTCGAGGAACAGGCCGCCGGCATGGTCGCCGAGTATGCCGAGCAGCATGCCCACTCGATCTGCGACAAGCCGGGATCTTCCACCCGCGGTGGTGACGATGACGACATCACCCAGCCCAACGCGGAACCGCAGCCGGCCTGAGGCAGTACAGCATGGACAACCTGTTGGCCGATTACTACTCCGTCCTGGAAGCCGTTCGCGACTTCATGGACATGGGCGGCCCCGTGCTCTACTGGATCGCGGTGCTGGCGCTGGTGCTCTGGACCTTCCTGTTCGAGCGCCTGCTCTATCTCGGTTTCAGTCACCGTCGCGCCGTCCGCGCCGCCATCGACCGCTGGATGGCACGCAAGGACCGCAAGAGCTGGTATGCCCACCAGATCCGCGAACGCATGATCTCGGAAACCGCGGCCCGCCTCGAGAAGAACCTGCCGATCATCAAGGCCCTGGTCATGCTCTGCCCCCTGATGGGCCTGCTGGGCACCGTGACCGGCATGATCGAGGTCTTCGAGGTCATGTCCATTTCCGGTTCCGGCAACCCCCGTTCCCTGGCTGCCGGCGTTTCCAAGGCCACGATCCCGACCATGGCCGGCATGGTGGTGGCCCTGTCCGGCCTGTTCCTCAATACCTGGCTGCAGCGCAAGGCCCAGATATCGCGCGAGGAAATCGGCGAGCGCATGACCTTCAGCAAATGAACCCCGAGTCACTCCCATGAGAAAGATATTTTCCAACATTCAGAACCAGGAAGAGGAAGCCGGCATCGACATCACACCGATGCTCGACGTGGTGTTCATCATGCTGATCTTCTTCATCGTCACCGCCTCCTTCATCAAGGAGACCGGCATCGACGTCAACCGCCCGCAGGCGGCCACGGCCGTCAAGAAGGCCAAGGCCAACATCCTCATCGCCATCGATGCCAACAACGACATCTGGATCGACCGTCGTCAGGTCGACATCCGCTCGGTACGGCCGAACATCGAACGCCTGCATGCCGAGAACCCGCAGGGATCCGTCATCATCCAGGCCGACAAAGAATCCAAGACCGACACCCTGATCCAGGTCATGGATGCCTCGCGCCAGGCCGGCGTCTACAACGTTTCGATCGCGGCCCAGGAGCAATAGCGGATGGCCGCACTGCTGCGCATACTGCTGTCCCTCGCGCTCGCGGCCGGCGTCACCTTCGGCCTGCTGTTCACGATGCAGTACCTGATCGCCACCGCCGACCGCAGCCTCGACGAGGATGCCGCCGGCCACATGGTCGACTTCGTGCGCGTCAAGCGCGACGAGCAGATCAAGCGCAAGCAGCGCAAACCGGAAAAACCGCCCCAGCCCAAGACACCGCCTCCGGAACCGCCGCCGCCCGAGATGGACGATGCCGCGCCGGAAGCGGAAAAACTCTCCGTCGCCGCCATCGATGTCGATACCGACATCAACATGACCTCCGGCGGCATCAGCCTGACCCCGGGCGACGCCGAGTATCTGCCGATCGTCAAGGTGGCTGCCGTCTATCCCCGGCGCGCCCAGCAGCGCGGCATCGAGGGCTGGGTTATTGTCGAATACACGGTCACCAAGCAGGGCACGACCAAGAATATTCGCGTGATCGATTCCGAACCCAAGTCGAAGATTTTCCACCGTTCCGCCATCAAGGCCGCGGCAAAATACAAGTACAAGCCACGCACGGTAGACGGCAAGGCGGTGGAAGTACCCGGCGTACGCACCCGCATCATCTACAGGCTGGAAGACTAGGTACATGAGCAAGCATTCTTCAAGACCCGTCTGCCGACCCTTGCTGGCCGCCTTGCTCGGCCTGAGCCTGATTGCGGGTCCAATCCTGCTCTATCCGCAAACGGTAGATGCCGCCAAGAACAAGAAGGAAGAGCAGAAGAAAAACAAGGCACCGCTGATCACGCAAAAGGTCTACAAGCTGCTCACCGAGGCACAGGATCTCGTCAATGCGAGGAAATATGGCGAAGCCTTGAAAATACTTGAAAAGATCAAGAACCGCCGTCGCCTGAACAGCACCGAAAAGGCCCAGCTGTGGAATTTCTACGCTTACATCTATTTCTCGCAGGAGAAGTATCGCAAGGCCATCGATGCCTATGAAACCCTGCTCAAGCAACCCCAGCTCCAGCCGGCGCTGCAAGCCAGTACCCTGTACACACTGAGCCAACTGTATTTCCTCGAGGAGGATTACAAGAAGGCTCTGGAGCGTATTCAGCAATGGATGGCCCTGACTGAAAACCCCTCACCGGATTCCTACGCGTTACTGGGACAGGCCTACTACAAGCTCAAACAGTACCGCAAGGCTATCCCCGCCTTGCGCAAGGCCATCGATCTGCGCAAGGCAGGCGGCCGCAAGGTCAAGGAAAGCTGGTACCTGCTGATGCGAGCCAGCTACTACGAGCTGAAGGACTACAAGAACATGGCCGGGGTGATCAAGGAATTGATCACCATTTACCCCAAGCCGCAATATTTCCGCGATCTTGCCGGTGTCTACAGCCAGATGGGAGACACGCGCAAGCAGCTGGCCCTGATGGAAACCATGTACGAGAAAGGGCAGCTCAACAAGGCATCCCAGTTGCGCAACCTCTCCAGTCTTTACCTGATCTACGAGGTACCCTACAAGGCGGCCAAGGTGCTCGACAAGGCCATCAAGGAGGGCGTTCTGGAGAAGAACAGCAAGAACCTGGAACTGTTGTCCCAGGCCTGGGTACAGGCACGCGAAGACCGCAAGGCTATCGAGCCGCTGACCGAAGCCGCGAAACTATCCGACAAGGGAGAAGCCTGGATCCGGCTCGGTCAGGCCTATGTCAACCTCGACGAATGGGACAAGGCGATCCCGGCCCTGGAGAAGGGCCTGAAGATGAAGGGCGTAAAACGACCCGGCTCTGCCTGGATCCTGCTCGGCATGGGCTATTACAATCTGAAGATGCTCGACAAGGCGAAACAGGCCTTCACCCAGGCAGCCAACACCAAGGGTGCTCGCAAGCAGAACCGAAAATCGGCTAGAAAGTGGATCAAGTACCTGGATACTGAAATCGACCGCGAAAAGGCCCTGGCCCAAAATTAATCAACAGCAGACCCTGACCCAGGCTCTGCCGCCTTGTATCTCCTTCAACGTATCCGGGGATAGCGTTTTGCTGTGCCACTGGAAAAACATTGTTGCATGTCCGCAACAAATCGAGCGCACCGGAAGCCGTCAAAAAATCCGTTTTTGACAACAAATCGTTCACAAAGTTCTTGACCCCCCCGCTACTACAAGTCTAATCTTCGCGCTAGCGAATTAGTTCACTTTGGCAACTGATTCACTCTACAAAAAACCAGCGTGGTGTCGCATTTTCACCACAGTCTAGAGGAGATATACCATGTCAACACAGCATGATAAGAACGGTTTGCTGAAGCAGGCCATTCGTCTTGCCCTGTATACCAGCCTGGCAACGGCAGCGGTTTCGCCTGCCGCCATGGCCCAGCAGAACAATGACGATATCGAAGAGGTGGTCACCACCGGTTCACACATCACCCGCACCACGATCGAGGATTCCGGAAATCTGGTTTCCATGGATCGAGAGGACATCGATGCCACCGGCAACCTCATGGTCGCTGACATTCTGCGCTCCTCGCCCCTGAACACCTACGGCTCCTTCAGCGAGCGTTCCGGCAGTTCTGCGCAGTCCAATGCCACCATCGATCTCCGCGGCCTCGGTTCCGACCGCACCCTGGTTCTGATCAACGGTCACCGCATTCCCGGATCACCGAACCTGGGCGCAGCCTCCGTCAACATCAACATGATCCCGATGGCGGCAGTCGAACGCATCGAAATGCTGCCCGACGCTGCTTCCGCTGTTTATGGCTCTGATGCCATCGCCGGCGTGGTCAACATCATCATGAAAAAGGGTTATGACGGCTTCCTGTTCAATGCCCGTGTCGGTGAGCGCAGCCAGGATGACGGCGGCGAGGAAAGCTTCTCCATCGTTGGCGGTGCTTCCAGTGATCGCGCCAATGTGACCTTTGCCATCGAGCGTAATCA
>WGBK01000057.1 GCA_015494335.1 Gammaproteobacteria bacterium
ATCAGTGCCGGATGTCGGGTGCCTGATTCCTGTTCCGGCCCCCAGTGCAGGGCGCTGGCATCGGCGCGGCCATTCTGCAGCAGGTCGAGCCCCAGCCGGGTGCCGCCGGGGCAATAGCTGATCAGGGCGCGGGCTGCGTGCAGGCGGGTCAGTTCGAGGAATACCCGGTACAGCAGGGGGTCGTCGCCGCCGCTCACCAGCAGCCGGTCCTGCATCAGACCACCGTGGGCGGAATCCAGCACCCAGCGGTCGATCAGTTCGCGCGGAAACAGCCACTTGCCGGTGATCTTGGTGCCGGGAATATCGCCATCCTTGAGTAATGCGTAGATCTTCTTCTCGTTGAGTTGCAGGTAACGGGCCACCTGGCGCACGCTCATGAAGGCCGGTGCTTCGCTCACGGGAAGTTGGTCGAGTCGCGCCGTCATGGTTCAGACCGCGCAACGCTCCCGATGCTCCGCCAGCCGTGGCGGAACGGCGTCGAAGTCGATGAATTCGGCGCCATGATAGACCAGGAAATGCCGGCCCTTGGCGCGGGCGATCAGGGTCACGCCGAGGCGTTGGGCGAGTTCCAGCCCCATCTGGGTCAGGCCCGAGCGGGACAGCAACATCGGAATGCCCATCTGGGCGACCTTGATGACCATCTCCGAGGTCAGCCGCCCGGTGGTGTAGAAACAGAGATCGGAACCGTCGATCTGCTGCAGCCACATCCAGCCGGCAAGACAGTCGACGGCGTTGTGACGGCCCACATCCTCGACAAAGCGCAGCACCTCGCTGCCGCGGCAGAGGGCGCAGCCGTGTACCGCACCGGCCTGGCGGTAGACCTCGTTGTGCTGACTGATGTTCTCGAGCAGTTGATAGATCTGCGACTGCCGCAGGGGGCGCTGTTGCAGGCGAATCTTTTCCAGGTCGTCCATCAGGTCGCCGAACACCGTGCCCTGGCCGCAGCCGGTGGTGACCGTCTTGCGGGCCAGGCGGGAATCGAGCCGATCGATGCCGTCCCGGGTCGTGACTGCTACCGAATCGGTCTCCCAGTCCACCTGGATGGCGCGAATCTGCCCGGGCCGTTCGATCAGTCGCTGGTTGCGCAGCCAGCCGAGAACGAGCAATTCCGGCTCGCAACCCAGGGTCATCAGCGTGACCACTTCGCGCTTGTCGATATAGAGGGTCAATGGACGCTCGGCGGCGATCGCCTTTTCGAGCGGCTGGCCCCTTTCATCGATGGCGCGAACCGGGATACTGGCATCCAGGCCGGCGCGGGTCATCTGGATGGAATGTGTGCTCATCGTCAACCTCCCGTGGCGTTCATGTGTCGCTGGATCACCGGAATACCGGCAAGGTCGAAATCATGCCCGGCCGGCTTCAGGCGCAGGGCATCGCGGATGCCCTGGCGGACCGGTTCGTCGTCGAGGGGGTGGGCGCGCAGCAGGGGGCGCAATTCCACCGAGTGCTCCTGCCCCAGGCATAGCAGCAACCGACCGGTGGCGGTCAGGCGCACGCGGTTGCAGCTGGCGCAGAAATTGTGGCTGTGCGGCGAGATGAAGCCGATGCGCGCCCTGTAGCCGTCGACGGCATGGTAGCGTGAGGGGCCGCCGCCCTCTCCCGGACAGGGTTGGAGGCTGAAGGCCTGTTGCAAGCGTTCGAGAATCTCGTCGGAAGAACAGAAGGCCTCGGCCCGGTCGTGATCGTCGATCTGGCCGAGCGGCATTTCCTCGATGTAGCTGATGTCGAGATCGCGTTGCAGGGCAAAGCGAGCGAGGTCGATCACTTCGTCCTCGTTGCGGCCCTTGAGAATGACGGCATTGATCTTGATGCGAGGGAAGCCGGCCTCGATGGCAGCATCGATACCACGCAAGACCCGGTTCAGGTCGCCGTTGCGGGTGATGCGGCGGAAGCGGTCAGGTCGCAGCGAGTCGAGACTGATGTTGACCCGCGAGACACCGGCGGATTTCAGCGGTTCCGCATGCTGCGGCAACTGGGTCGCATTGGTGGTCAGGCACAGCGTGTGCAGCCCCGGCAGTTCGCCGATGCGCTGGATCAGGCTGACCACATTGCGGCGCACCAGTGGCTCGCCGCCGGTGATGCGTATGCGCCCAACGCCCATTTCCACGAAGATGCGGGCGAGGCGGTGAATCTCTTCCAGCGTCAGCAACTGCGCCCGAGGCAGAAAGCTCATCTTCTCGCTCATGCAGTAGATGCAGCGCAGATCGCAACGATCGGTGACCGAGATGCGCAGGTAGTCGATGATGCGGCCCTGGGGGTCGATCAGCTCACTGGAAGATGGTGCGTCCGTCATGGGACTCTCCTGGAGGAAATGCCGGGCTGCAGCTCGCAAGAAACGAGCCATGGAAAGAAATCCGCATTCTTCGCCTTTGTTGCAGGGGGAGCGGGTCAGGATGACACGCTTGCAGATGCGCCGGTGGTTCAAAAAGTCACACTGTCGATTCGGAAGGTTGCCGCGAGCCGGCTCGGCCCGGCGGGCACGGATATTGCTCACCTCCCTTGGTTTGTCGTTATTGCGCAGGCGTGGGGAAAAGCATGCAATCCATCGAATTGAGTGATCGCGAAGCGCCATCACAACAGGATCTTCCGGTACAGGTCATGCTCGAATGCAAGCCCGCGGAGATCGGCCGTTGGGTCGACCAGGTCTGGCAGGCGGTGGGCGTGGTGGTTGGCGAAACACCGGGCGACCTGCGTGAGGACGAAGCGGTATGGAGCGACGGATCCGGCCGCGCCCGTTACCTGGTCGGGGGGCTGCGCCTGCGTCTGTTCGCCGACGAATGTGAAAGCTATTACCACAACCTGATGTCGCCGCAGCCCCGTTGCTATGTGGTGGCCCATGTCGAGGCCGATGGCGAGCGGCCGCAGCCCTTTCTGGTCAGCATGAGTTTCGACGAGGCGCATGCCTACCTCGAGGGCGAGGACGAGATCTATTCCGTGGATATTCCGCCACAAGTCTACCAGTGGACCGAAGCCTTCGTGCTCTCCTACTATGCGCCGGAAAAGCGGCGCAAGCGCAAGCGCATCGACTGGAAGGAGCAGGAGCCGGGACGATGAATAGCCGGATTCCTGATTCCAGGGGCGAAGGCTTCCTGCGCCGCCTGCACCGCCGCAAGCAGGCCGCGCGTGAGGGCCTGGAACTGCCCGATGAGCCGCCCGTGGAGGAAACCCATGACACGGAGCCGGAACCGGTCCAGCCGGTACCGACCGATGAAGACATGCCACCGGTGGACGAGCTCAAGGCGGATTCCGATTTCAGCCCCTTCCTGTCGCCAGGAGTCAGCGAGAGCCTGCAACGGGAAGCCCTGCGCCGCTTGTGGCAGGTCGCCGACCTGGAGTTTGTCGATGATCTGGATATCTATGCCAGCGACTATACCGAGTTCGAGCCCCTGGGCGCTCTGGTGACGCGCGAGATGCTGCACCGCATGGAGCTGGAAACTGCGCGCCAGGCGCAGCAGTTGCTGGCGGAGGAGCCGCAAACCGAAGACTTGCCTGACAAGAGCGATGGCGAGCGACTTGCCGCGGCGGATCGAAGGGAAACGCCATCCCTGGCCGAGGGCGAAGACGCCCCGGACGAAACCACCTACATCAACCCGGAGAGCCGTACATGAGTTCCGTTATCGAGCAAGACGAGATCGACCGGCAGGCGCGGGATCGCGCCCTGGCCGGCTGGCGCCAGGCGGAAGCGCCACCCAGCGGGCTGATCTTTCGTTCCCGCGGGCGCATCCTGCTGATAGGCGGCGAGGACGCCCTGTTGTACGCGCCGCGGCTGCTGCCGGAGTTGCAACCCCAGGTGCTGGTCATTGATGACAGCAACGAACCCAGCGTGGTTTCCATACCGCTGGCCGGTCGGACCCTGCAGGTGGAGGGCTACCTCGGCAATTTCCGCGTCGAGCTGGGAAAACCGGGTCAGCGCGAGCACGAGATCATCGAGTGCGACCTGATCCTCGACCTGTCGCCGGAGCCGGTGCTGCCCCGGGATCTGCCGCCGCTGGGCCTGTATCGTCCCGGTAACGAGCCGCTGGTGCTCGATGCCCTGGTCGATGAGCTCAAGTCCCTGCGCGGCGAATTCGAGAAACCGAAATTCTTTGTCTACGACCCGTCGGCCTGCGCCCATGCACGCAGCGGTGTGAACGGGTGCAACCGCTGTGTCGAGGCCTGTCCCGCGGAAGCCATCCAGGGCCGGAGAGAGGGTATCGAGGTCAATCCGATGCTGTGTCAGGGTGGCGGCAGTTGCGCCAGCGTCTGCCCTTCCGGGGCCATCGGTTATGCCCTGCCGCGCTCGGAAGAATTGCAGGAACAGATCCGCCAATTGTTGAAGACCTATCGGGACAATGGTGGCCAGCGGCCGGTGCTGCTGTTCCAGGCGGTGGAACACGCCTTCCCTCCAGAGGAACTGGCGCCCCATGTTTTGCCGGTTACGGTCGAGGAATTGGCCAGCGTGGGCCCGGAAATCCTGCTGGCCGCGCTGGCCTACGGAGCGACCGGTCTGGGCTTTCTGCAACACCCTGGTCTGCCGCCGAAATCGCGGCGCGTGATCGAGGAGCAGTTTGGAATGTTGCACAGCATTCTGTCCGTGCTCGGCTACAACCCCGAATCCCTGGGCTGGGTCAATCAGCAAGGGCGGCTGCTGGATTTCGAGGCGCAACTGGCGGAGACCTTCGACCCGGCGAGCTTCGCCGCCCTCGGTGACAAGCGACAACGCCTTTTTCAGGCCATCGACCACCTGCGCGATCAGGCGCCACGGGCCGCCACCTCGGTAACGCTGGAAGTCGGTGCGCCCTTCGGCAGCGCCAGCATTTCCGCCGAGCGCTGCACATTGTGCATGGCCTGTAGCGGAGCCTGTCCGAGCGGTGCCCTGCAGGCCGGGGGGGAGCAGCCGGGCATCCGCTTCATCGAGATGAATTGCCTGCAATGTGGCATCTGCACGGCGACCTGCCCGGAACAGGCGATCTGGATCAGCCCACGGCTGTTGTTCGACCGCGAGGCCCGGCGGCAGGCGAGGTTGCTGCACGAGGAACCCGCCTTCGAGTGCATTCGCTGTGGCAAGCCCTTCGCCACCCGTCGCATCATCGATACGGTGCTCGACAGGCTGCAGGGCAACCCCATGTTTGCCTCCGAGCGCGCCCGGCTGCGCCTGCAGATGTGCGAGGACTGCCGCATCTCCGATCTGGCCCTCGAGGATCCGGAACTGCTGGCGGGCGGTGGGGAGGTGTTGCGCAATGACTGAAATGATGATCGACAGCGCCCCTCTGCAGCAGGCCCTGGCGGATCCCGAAGTCCAGCAACGGGTGGCGGTGTACCGGCTGCTGGCCTCGTTGCTGCGGGATGTGCCCTCGCCGGAACTGCTGCGGCAGATCGCCGCCCTGGAGCAGGGCGATACCGCTTCCCCGGTCGCTGATGGGGCCGACGAATGGCAATTGCTCGGGCTGGCGGCGCGCAGCAGTACGCCTGCCCAGGTCGATGACGAGTTCCACCAGCTGTTCATCGGGCTCGGGCGCGGCGAGCTGGTGCCCTATGGCTCCTGGTACCAGACCGGCTATCTGATGGAGCAGCCGCTGTCCCGCCTGAGGGACGACCTGGCGCGTCTGGGCTTCGAGCGCGACGAATCGGTCCATGAACCGGAGGATCATGTCGCCGCCCTGCTCGAGGTGATGTCGATGCTGATCGAGTCCGCGGAACCGCTGACCCTGCAGTTGGACTTCTACCGTCGGCATCTGGGCAGCTGGCTGATGTCCTTCTTCGAGGATCTGGAGCAGGCGCGCAGCGCCGTCTTCTATCGGGCCGTGGCCCGGGTCGGGCGTCGCTTCGTCGCATTTGAAGAGCAGCAGTATTCGACCTGAATTCCGGTCTTTGCCGGGAATCCGTGCGCCCGTGGGACATTTTGTCCCGCGGGCTTTTTTTGTGTCCGGGGCAAGGCGGAAAGTCTCGTTGGAAGGCGTGCAAGTGTCGTAATCGGTAAGTATTGGTAATCCCTTTCCCGACAAGATCGGACTCCTGCTTGCTATGGGTATTCAAGTGATCATCAAAGGCCAACCGAGGAGAGATTCCGATGACCCGAGGCAAACAGAAACCGAATCATGCTGGCAACGAGGAGCGCCGCAGCTTTCTCAAGGGCGCGGTCGCGCTGGGGGGTGGAGCCGCGGCCTCGCTGATCCTGCCGTCGGTGGCGCAGGCAGCGGAGGCAGCGCCGGCATCCGGCCATGAGCCCGGCAAGTCCGCGGGATACCGCGTGACCGACCATGTCGCGCGCTATTACGAAACCCTGAAATCCTGAACCGGGGGTCATCCATCATGAAACTGAAGAAGATATCCGATCGTGTTGATACTCGCGTCGAGGCCGCCGGACCCAGGCGGGTCGGCGCCACCAGCCGGCGAGATTTTCTGCGTGGCTCCACGCTGCTGGGTACCACGGCCGCACTGGGGGGCATGCTGTCCCCGGCCATGATGCGCCGGGCCGAAGCAGCCGAGACCAGCAAGTCCGGCGAGGGCAAGGTACGCGAGATCAAGACCGTCTGCACTCATTGCTCGGTGGGCTGCGGCATCCTCGCCGAGGTGCGCAACGGTGTCTGGGAAGGCCAGGAACCGGCCTTCGATCACCCATTCAACCGGGGGGCGCACTGCGCCAAGGGCGCCGCCGTGCGCGAGCATGGTCACGGCGAGCGACGCCTCAAGTATCCGACCAAGCTGGTGGACGGCAAGTGGAAGCGGGTCTCCTGGGACGAGGCGATCAGCGAGATCGGCGACAAGCTGCTGAAGATTCGCGAGGAGTCCAGCCCCGATTCGGTGTACTGGCTCGGCAGCGCCAAGCACAACAACGAGCAGGCCTACCTGTTCCGCAAGCTGGCCGCCATGTGGGGCACCAACAACGTGGATCACCAGGCGCGCATCTGCCATTCCACCACCGTGGCCGGGGTAGCCAATACCTGGGGCTATGGTGCCATGACCAACTCCTACAATGACATCCACAATTCAAAATCGATCCTGCTGATCGGTTCCAACCCGGCCGAGGCGCATCCGGTGGCGTTGCAGCATATCTTCAAGGCCAAGGAAGAGAACAACGCACCGATCGTGGTCATTGATCCGCGTTTCACCCGCACCGCGACCCATGCCGATCACTTCCTGCAGATTCGCCCCGGTACGGATGTGCCGATCATCTGGGGCATGCTGTGGCACATTTTCAAGAACAACTGGCAGGACGACGAATTCATTCGTCAGCGTGTCTACGGCATGGACGAGATCAAGGCCGAAGTGGCGAAGTGGCCACCGGAGGAAGTCGAGCGCGTTACCGGCGTGCCTGGCGTGCAGGTGCGTGCCGCGGCCAAGGCGATGGCCGATAACCGGCCCGGTACCTTCATCTGGTGCATGGGCGGTACCCAGCACACGATCGGCAACAACAATACCCGCGCCTATTGCGTGTTCCAGCTGGCGCTGGGCAACATGGGTGTTTCCGGTGGTGGCGCCAATATCTTCCGCGGGCATGACAATGTACAGGGCGCTACCGATCTGGGCGTGCTCGCCAATACCCTGCCTGGCTACTACGGACTCAAGCCCGGCTCCTGGGCGCACTGGGCCCGGGTCTGGGATCTGGACCTGGACTGGGTCAAGGGACGCTTCGATCAGGCTTCCTATGCGAAAAAAGGGGACAAGGACATCCCGGTAATGAATACCAAGGGTATTCCGGTATCGCGCTGGATCGACGGCGTACTCGAAGACAAGGGCAATGTGGCACAGAAGGACAATATCCGCGCGATGATCTTCTGGGGTCATGCACCCAACTCGCAGACCCGTGGCCCGGAAATGAAAAAGGCGATGGAAAAGCTGGATCTGCTGGTCGTGGTCGATCCCTATCCGACGGTGTCGGCGGTCATGCACGACCGCAAGGACGGCGTCTATCTGTTGCCGGCCTGTACCCAGTTCGAAACCTATGGCTCGGTCACCGCGTCCAACCGCAGTTTCCAGTGGCGCGACAAGGTCATCGATCCGCTGTTCGAATCCCTGCCCGATCACACCATAATGTACAAGCTGGCGAAGAAGCTGGGTATTGCGGAGCAGTTGTGCAAGCACATCCAGGTCAACAACGACGAGCCGCTGATCGAGGACATCACCCGTGAGTTCAATCGCGGCATGTGGACCATCGGCTATACAGGGCAGAGCCCGGAACGCCTGAAACTGCAACAGAAGCACTGGGGCACCTTTGATTATACCTCCCTGGCCGCCGAGGGCGGACCCTGTGACGGCGAGTACTACGGCCTGCCCTGGCCCTGCTGGGGAACGCCTGAGATGAAGCACCCGGGCACGCCCAATCTCTACGACGG
>WGBK01000058.1 GCA_015494335.1 Gammaproteobacteria bacterium
GGAGGTGTAGAGTTCGACCACGGCAACGCGGTGATCGGGGCTTTCGATGCGCCAGGTTTCGGCGAAGGCGACCGTGGACAGCGATGCCAGAATCAGGCCCAGCAGGGTGCTTTTCAACATGGGATTCTCCTCCTTGTGCCCTGTGTTTCGATCACGGTAACGGCGAGGGGTTCACTCCACACCGTATTGCTTTCGATAGGCCTGCATCGCCGCCAACTGCTGGCGGTCCCCTTTGGCCTCGAGATGGCCGATGATGTCCGTCATGCGCAGGATCGGGATCACGCGGATGCCTTCCCGCTCCAGTTCCTGGATCGCCGAATGCTCACCCTGCCCGCGTTCCTGCCGGTCCAGCGCCACCGTCACTGCACTGACCCGGGCGCCAAGGGACTCGATCAGGCCCATCGACTGGCGAATCGCGGTGCCGGCGGTGATCACATCGTCGATGATCAGCACCCGACCGCGGATCTCGGCGCCGACGATACGGCCACCCTCGCCGTGATCCTTGGCTTCCTTGCGATCGAAGGCGTAGGGGATATCGAGGTCGTGCTGCCGGTAGAGGCTCGCCGCGGTGACCGAGGCCAGGGGAATGCCCTTGTAGGCGGGGCCGAACAGCAGGTCGAAATCGAGGCCGGCATCGACGATGGCCTGGGCGTAGAAATCGCCCAGGGCGGCCAGGTCGGCGCCGGTGTTGAACAGGCCGGCATTGAAGAAATAGGGGCTGACGCGGCCGGATTTGAGCGTGAATTCGCCGAAGCGCAGCACCCCGCGGCGGATGCAGTAGTCGAGGAAGGCCTGCTGGAATTCTTTCATGTTTCACCCGTGAGTCTGGAGCTGCGGTATGATAACGGCTTTTTGCAGACCCCGCCTTCATGAAAGTCATCTCGGTCAACACCAACGGCATACGCGCCGCCGCGCGCAAGGGTTTCTTCGACTGGCTGCGGCAGCAGCAGGCCGACTTCACCTGTATCCAGGAGACCAAGGCCCAGTTGCATCAACTGGAGGATCCGCAGTTCCATCCCGAGGGTTTCCACAGCCGCTATTGCGATGCCCTGAAGAAGGGCTACAGCGGCACCGCGATCTATGCCCGCAAGCCGCCGATCGAGGTGATTCGCGGTTTCGGCGACAGCGAATTCGACAACGAGGGGCGCTATCTCGAATACCGCTATCGCAACCTGTCGGTGGTGTCCTTGTACGCCCCTTCCGGCTCCTCCGGCGAGCATCGCCAGGCCTCCAAGGACCGTTTCCTTAAATCCTTCAAGCTGCACCTGCAGTCGATCCGCCGCAAGCGCCGCGAATTCATCATCTGCGGGGACTGGAACATCGCCCACAAGGAGATCGACCTGAAGAACTGGAAGCAGAACCAGAAGAACTCCGGCTTCCTGCCCCACGAACGCGCCTGGATGACCGAACTGTTCGACGACCTGGGCCTGGTGGACGCCTTTCGCGTGGTCGATGAACGGCCGGAGCAATACACCTGGTGGTCGAACCGGGGTCAGGCCTGGGACAGGAATGTCGGCTGGCGCATCGACTACCAGGTAGTAACACCGGGGCTGCGCGACGCCGTGCGCTCGGCCTCCATCTACAAGGATCAGCGCTTTTCCGACCATGCTCCGCTGATCCTCGACTACGATTTCGAGATCCGCGAATGAGCCGCCTGCAGGGCATCGATCAGACCGTCGAACGTAACTGGCGCGAAACCCTGGCCGCCTTCCGCCATCCGCGCGTGATCACCATGCTGTTCTACGGCTTCTCGGCCGGGGTGCCGCTGCTGCTGATCTTTTCTTCCCTCGGCCTGTGGCTGCGCGAGGCCGGGGTCGATCGTTCCACCGTGACCTTCTTCAGCTGGGCCGCGCTGGGTTATTCCTTCAAGTTCGTCTGGGCACCGCTGATCGACCGCCTGCCATTACCGTTGCTGACCCACCGTCTGGGCCGTCGCCGCGCCTGGATCTTCACCGCCCAGCTGGCGGTGGCGGTGGCGATGTTCTGGATGGGATCGGTGGACCCGGCCGCCGGTGAACCGTCCCTGGCCTGGATGGCCGCCGGCGCGGTGCTGCTCGGCTTCTCCTCGGCCACTCAGGATATCGTCATCGACGCCTATCGCATCGAATCGGCGCCGCTGGATCTGCAGGCCCTGATGTCCTCCACCTACATCGCCGGCTACCGCATCGGCATGCTCGCCGCCGGCGCCGGCGCGCTGTTCCTCGCCAGCTACCTCGGCTCGGAGATGAAGCACTACGACTACCAGGCCTGGCGCTGGACCTACTACGCCATGGCCGGGCTGATGCTGGTCGGCATTGTCACCACCCTGATCATCGACGAGCCGGAGGTCAACCGCGAACACGAGGATACCTTCTCGAGCCGCGATTACGCCGGCTTCCTGCTGCTGTTCCTGATGGTGGCCGGCAGCTTCGTCGCCAGCTTCTGGTTCTCGGCCGACTGGGCCGAATCAATGAAGTCCTCGCTGACCAAAACCCTCGGCAACCGACCACTGGCGGGCGTCGCCGTGGAAACCCTGCGGCTGGCCCTGGCCATCGCCGTGGCCGCCCTGCTGGCGCGCATCCTGCTGTGGAGCGGCTGGGTCAACCGCCGACTGGTGCAGAGTACCTGGATCGACCCGGTGCGTGACTTCTTCCGTCGCTATCAACTGCGCACGGCCCTGCTGCTGCTGTTGCTGGTCGGCAGCTACCGCATCTCCGATATCGTGCTCGGCGTGATCGCCAATGTTTTCTTCCAGGACATGGGCTTCACCAAGCCGGAAATCGCTACCGTGGTCAAGACCTTCGGCCTGTTCATGACGCTCGCCGGCGGCTTTCTCGGCGGCGTGCTGGCGGCGAAGCACGGGGTCATGCGCATCCTGTTCCTCGGCGCGCTGCTGACCGTGGCCACCAACCTGCTCTACCTGCTGCTGGCCGGCGCCGGCCACAACATTCCCCTGCTCTACCTGGTGATCTCGGCCGACAACCTGTCCGCCGGGCTGGCCAGCGCCGCCTTCATCGCCTTCCTGTCCGGGCTGACCAATACCTCCTTCACCGCCGTGCAGTACGCCATCTTCAGCTCCCTGATGAGCCTGTTCCCGAAGATCATCGGCGGCTATTCCGGCTCCATGGTGGACAGCATCGGCTATCCGAACTTCTTCCTCTTCGCCGCCATCCTCGGGGTCCCGGTGCTGGGCCTGATCTGGCTGGCCAATCGCCGGCTGCTGGCCGGGCAACAGGCAAATACCTGAACCTGTACGCGGAAACGCGGTCCGATAACGGGCAGAATGTGAACTTGTTCCAATCTTGCATTCCGGAACGAGAAATCACATATAATTTGTATTGCAAGTCATTCATCGAGAAAGGGAAGACATCATGATCAAGGCGTTGCAACGCTTCCGCATCAACCGCTGCTTTCGCAAGGGGCACTACGAGCAGGCACTCGAATTGCTCGAACCGCTGGCGCGCAAGGACGATGCCCAGGCCCAGTTCCTGGTCGGCCTGGTCTACTCCAATGCCTGGAAGGAACTGGGCGACGACGATGCCTTTCTGGCCGAGAAATGGTTCAACCGGGCTGCCGAGAACGGCCACCGCATTGCCCAGCTGATGCTGGCGGATCTCTACGCCCTGGATGCCCAGCGTCCGGAACAGCTGAAGCGAGCCGTGAAGTGGTACCTGCGCGCGCACAATTCCGGTTGCCCGACCGCCGGCCGCAAGCTGGCCGCGCTCTACCTCAAGCACCGCGACCGCATCGACATGGAGATCAACACCGCCGGCCTGCTCTACGAAGCCGCCGACCAGGGCGACTACAAGGCCGCGGTGCTGCTGGCCTGGATGTACAAGAAGGGTCTGTGCGGATTCCCCGCCGATTTCCAGCGTTTCGAATACTGGTGGCACAAGCTCAAGCAGATGAGCAAGCGCTATAC
>WGBK01000059.1 GCA_015494335.1 Gammaproteobacteria bacterium
GCGACGTTCTGCCAATGCATCCACAAAGCGTGTGACCGTTGACGGATCCAGATGCAATTCCTCGGCGAGCTGCTTCTGGGATATGCCGGGCTCGCTCAGCACGAGGCGCATGACATAGGCGTGGGGTGCCGAGAGGCCGGTCTGGCGGAACCCGGATTCCCATATACGGTTCACTTTGCGTGTCAGCGCATTGAGATTGAAATAGAGGCACCGTTCGAACATGGCAACATATATATCAAGAAATGGTTGTACATGCAAATAGTAGGCGCCACAAGAGGTGCCACAAAACCCGCATGCGCAGATCCCATGCAATAGTGGGGTGAATCCCTGATATCAGCATGGAGAGCGATAGACTGAATGGGATCCTCATGTAGCGTTATCCGCGTCAAATTTTTTGGACTGCTCTACGCGCGCAATGCGCAAGGTATAACGGCGATACCATTCTTCCCGACCGCGCTGCCGGGCCTCCAAATGCTCGGAATGCCTTCGCCACTCGCCCAAGTCCGAAATCTGTTGTAAATTCTCTCTCGTAAGAACGGCGGCCTGAATCAGTTCACATCGATTACGTTGTCGTGTGGTTAATCTGTTTGTCGTTCCGCAAGTCACTCGTGAAACTCCTCCATGTCGAGGTGGCGGCGCTCGCGCCGCCGCACTTCCCGGATGAGCCATTCCCGCAATGCCATCGATTTCAGACGGTGCCGATACTTCGACGGTAGCGCCATGACCGCCAGCGTGTCCTCGATGCCGGCCTCCAGGCAGACGATCGCCTTCCGAGTGGTGGTCTCCATGGCCTCGGCAAACTCCGCGCACTGCTCCCGGACCTTGGCTGAGGGGCGCATTACGAAAAGAACCCGGTGGTGGGCGTAGCGCAAGCTATTTGCTGGTTACGGAGTGACTGCGGTCAGAAACCGATGGCTGGAGTGTGACGCCCCGCAGGAGCTGTAAGCAGATGGCGCCAGTTGACCCAGGGAGGAGGTTCAAACATTATAGCCGGAAAGAATACAAGGAAGATCTCGCATGCCGTCTGAAAGCAGTAACATTGGATGTTCATAGCTCACAGTAATCCCGAGTTTCCCGGCGATTTATCAAAATGGGAGCCCCTCGTCGGGCGCCATGGCCATATCCATCAGGTGGCCTGGCGGGCACGACGTTTCGGTCACCGCGTTTTTAGCCACCTTCCAGAGTTGGCTCCACTGGCGGGTCTTTGCGGGCGATGGCACGACCTCGGCAAGTTCTCGGATGCATTCCAGAGCTACATCCGACAGGTTGCCAGCGATGCCCATACGGGAGAGACCCGGGGCCGGGTCGATCATAGTACGGCGGGCGCTCAGCACGCCATGTCCGCATTGCGGCCTCCCTTCAATGCCATGGTGGCCTATGCGATAGCCGGGCATCACGCAGGACTGCTGGATGCTTTCCGTGCGGAGGGTGCGAGCCTGCAGGCGCGGCTCGCCAAGCAGGATCTGCCGTGCTGGCGGGAAGCCGTTCCTGAGAATCTCTTGCGCACACCTTCGGTATCCCTGCCCACGTTCTCCGCAAGCGACCGCGCCGATGCAGCGTTTCAACTCGGGTTCGCCACGCGTATGCTGTTTTCGTGCCTGGTGGATGCGGACTTTCTGGCTACCGAGTCCTTCATGAGCCCACGCCAGGCCATCGAACGCCCGAAGGGTAAGACCGATTTTGGGGCGCTCGACGCTCACCTGACCCGCTACCTAGACCAGAATTTCGTGACCAGGGCGGGTCCTGTGGCGGAGGCTCGGGCCGCGGTGCTCTCGGCCTGCCGGGAAAAGTCGCCTGGGCCGCCCGGCCTGTATGACCTGACGGTGCCCACGGGTGGCGGGAAGACCCTGTCCTCGCTTGCGTTCGCCTTGCGTCACTGCGCGACGCATGGGCTTTCCCGTGTCATCTATGCCATTCCTTTCACCAGCATCATAGAGCAGACCGCCGAGGTGTTCAGGTCCGTCTTCAAGGATTATCCGGCTGATCCCGATGCGCTCATTCTTGAACACCATTCAAACTTCGACCCCGACCGGGAGACCACGCGGTCTCGTCTGGCCAGCGAGAACTGGGATGCGCCACTGATCGTGACCACGAATGTCCAGCTCTTCGAGTCACTGTTTGCCAGCCGCCCCGGCCGTTGCCGCAAGTTGCATCGCATCGCCAACTCGGTGATTATTCTCGATGAGGCCCAGACCCTGCCGGTGACTCTGCTCAAGCCGTGCCTTCGGGTGCTCGATCTGCTGGTCAAACAATATGGTTGCAGCATCGTGCTCTGCACGGCGACACAGCCGGCAATCGAGCACCGGGAGGGGGAATTCGAGATCGGCCTCGACAAGGCCCGGCCCATCATTGATGATGCGCCAGCCCTCTATCGGCGCTTGCGCCGTGTCGAGATTCGAGATGCCGGTACCCTGTTAAGCGAAGAGCTGGCCATGCGAATGGCCGGTACAGAACAAGGGCTCGCCATCGTCAATACACGTCGCCACGCCGCTGATCTTTATGAGGCAGTGAAGGATAAGGTAGGCACCGAGGGGAGCTATCATCTCAGTGCCGCTATGACGCCGGAGCACCGCAGCCGGCAGCTCGGAGAGATTCGCTCCCGGCTTGCCAAGGGTCAGGTCTGCCGGGTCGTTGCCACACAGCTCATCGAGGCCGGGGTGGATGTGGATTTCCCGGTGGTCTGGCGTGCTCTGGCCGGCCTGGATTCGATTGCCCAGGCTGCGGGGCGTTGCAACCGCGAGGGGAGGCATTCTTCGGCCGTTACCTGGATATTCCGGCCCGGCGAGGCGGATCATGCGAGGCTGTTCGGGCTGCTGCGCACCGGTGCCGATGCGGCCAGCCAGGTGATCGGCAGCGGGCGTTACGAGGATCTGATCGGGCTTGACGCTATCGAGCATTACTTCCGCCTCCACTACTGGGTTAGGAAGCAGGACTGGGATCGGCACGATATCTGCGGACAGTTTCGTGTGGGTGACCCACGTTTACCGCTGGTCGCGCAATATGCGACTGTGGCCGAGAAATTCCGGTTCATCGACCAGACCCAGCGCCCAATTATTGTCGGTTGGGATGACAGGGCGCGGGAACAGGTGGAGCATTTGCGGATACTCCACGATCGCGGCCGGTTTCCGGATCGGCAGTTGGCGCGTCGCCTTCAGCGTCAAACGATTACGGTGTCAGAAAGGCTGTGGCGGCAGGCGCTGGCCGATGGCAGAATCGAGCTGTTGTGCGAGCGGTTCGCGGTGCTTGTCGAACCCTTGTTGCATTATGATTTGGAGCGAGGGTTGCAACTGGAGGCAGCTCCGGTCTATGACCCGGCATCGCTGATTGTTGAATAAGGGAGGAAGCATGGCACATGGCGTGAAACTGCTGGTCCGGGGCGACTACGCTTGCTGGACCCGGCCCGAAATGAAGGCAGAGCGGGTGTCCTATGATGTCATGACCCCTTCCGGGGCCCGCGGCATCCTCGAGGCCATTTACTGGAAGCCGCAGATCCGTTGGGTAATCGACCGGATTCGGGTATTCCGGCCAATCAGCTTCACCAATATCCGCCGCAACGAGGTGGCCAGCAAAGTACCCGTGGCGACCGTGAAAAAGGCGATGAAGGGAGGTGGGCAGATCATCGCGCTATATGCCGATGAGGACCGGCAGCAGCGTGCCTCGATGGTGCTGAAGGATGTTTGCTACGGCATTGAGGCCCATTTCAAGATCCTCGATGCCCGCGAGGCGGATGGGCGAGCCAATGCCGAACCGGCTGGCAAGCACCTGGACATATTCAACCGTCGTGTCAGGAAGGGCCAGTGTTTCCACCGCCCTTACCTTGGCACCCGCGAGTTTGCAGCCGATTTCGAAGCCGTGGAGGCATGGCCGGAATGCCCTGATGCGCTCCGGGGAGAGCGGGATCTGGGGTTCATGCTGCATGACATTGACTTCGACGATAACATGACTCCGCGTTTCTTCCGCGCACGGATGATCGATGGTGTGATCGACGTGCAGCAGTGCCTGCAAGAGACGGGAGGGATGGTTGGATGATTCTCCAGTCCCTGTACCAGCTATACGACCGGCTTGCCGAAGATCCGGGCTACGAGATCGCGCCACCCGGCTACAGTACCCAGAAGATTGCCTTTGCCGTGGTGCTTCATCCGGATGGCCGTCTTCACGAGATCCAGGACCTTCGGGAAGAGAAGGGCAGGCGTCGCCTGCCACGCCAGATGCTCCTGCCCGGCCAGGCAAAGCCGTCCGGCAGCGGCCTCAACCCCTGTTTTCTCTGGGACAATGCCTTCTACATCTTTGGCTTCACGGATGGCGAAGGCAAACGCGAGCGAGCCATCAAAGCCTGTCAGGCGTTCCGGGATCGGCACCTCGCGCTTGAAAATGATATAGACGACCCTGCTTTCTCGGCTGTCTGCCGTTTTTTGGAATCCTGGGAGACTGCAGAAGTCAACGCACATCCGGAGCTTGCCGAGATCGGGACGGGCTTCGGGGTCTTTCAGATCATCGGCGAGACCGGCTATGTACACGAGCGACCCAAGATCAGGGACTGGTGGGCGGCCCATCAGGACCTGTCCTCGAAAGATGGCAGTCCCATGATGTGCCTGGTTACCGGGGAACGGGGTACGGTTGCCCGTACCCACGACCCGAAGCTCAAAGGCGTGCCAGGCGCACAGTCATCGGGTGCCGCCCTGGTGTCGTTCAATTGCGACGCCTTCACCTCTTACGGGAAGGATCAGAGCCTAAACTCTCCGGTTTCCGAACAGGCAGCGTTTCGGTATTGCACGGCCCTGAATGCGATTTTGTCCGGTCCACGTAGTGACAAACATCGCTTTTCACTTGGTGATGCCACGGTTGTTTTCTGGACCGACAAGCCGACTACAACCGAGGGTTGGCTCGCCGACCTGTTTGGTGGTGATCTTGGGGAGCGCGTGCAGGACGAGGGTGCACTTGAGCAGGCGCACATCTTGCTGGAGGCACTCAGAAAGGGTGGGGGAGAGCTCAGGCTTCTGGGTGACGACCCCGATACATCCGTTCATCTGCTCGGACTTGCGCCCAATGCCGCGCGCCTGGCGGTTCGTTTCTGGTACACCGGCACCCTGCGCGCGCTGTTTGATCGCCTCAAGGCACACCACGACGCTCTCCGGGTGGTCCGGCAATTCGAGGTCGGGAGCAAGCGGCCGGACCTCGAGTTCCCGCCGTTGTGGATGCTGCTCCGGGAAACAGCTCGCGAGAGCAAGGATATCCCTCCTTTGCTGGGAGGCGCCTTGTTGCGCGCTATCCTCAGTGGCGGCCCCTATCCCGAAGCCCTGGCCGCCGCAGTCATCCGACGCATCCGCGCCGACCATACCGTCAACTATCTCCGGGCAGCCATTCTGAAGGCATGGCTGATGCGTAAACCAAACCGACAAGGAGAGATACCCGTGAGCCTCGATACTCAGCGCACCGATCCCGCATATCGACTGGGGCGGCTGTTCGCCGTTCTGGAAAAGACCCAGCAGGATGCCCAGCGTGACATAAATTCAACCATCCGCGATCGATTCTACAGCGCGGCCTCGGCGACGCCGGCGGTGGCGTTTCCGCGGCTGCTGAGGACCTACCAGCACCATCTGGCCAAATTGCCGGTTGGGCAGAAGATTACTCGAGAGAAACTGGTGCAGGAGGTCATGGACGGCATCGATGCCATGCCTTCGCATCTCAGGCTCCAGGATCAGGCGCAATTCGCGATCGGTTACTACCATCAGCGCAAGGCACTGTTCACCAAGGCGGAACCGGAAACCCAAAATCAGGAGTAATGGACCATGCAGAATCGTTATGACTTTGTTTATCTGTTTGATGTAAAGGATGGCAATCCCAACGGTGATCCCGATGCCGGTAACCTGCCAAGGGTCGATGCAGAGACTGGCCAGGGTCTGGTCACGGACGTGGCGCTCAAGCGCAAGGTCAGAAACTATGTCGGCCTGGTCAAGGCTGAGCAGCCCCCCTATGAGATCTATGTGAAGGAAAAGGCAATCCTGAACAAACAGCATGAGCGCGCCTATGAGGCGCTGGGGCTGGATCCCAGTGGCAAGGAAGGTAAGCGGAAGGGCGGAGGAGATCAGGTCGACAAGGCCCGCGAGTGGATGTGCCAGAATTTCTATGATGTACGAACCTTCGGGGCGGTGATGTCCACTGGAACGAACTGCGGGCAAGTCCGGGGCCCTGTCCAGCTCACGTTTGGCCGTTCAGCGGAGCCTATCATTGCCTCGGAGCATGCCATCACGCGCATGGCGGTCACTACAGAAGCCGAAGCGGAAAAGCAGGAAGGAGACAACCGTACCATGGGTCGTAAGTTCACGGTTCCCTATGGCCTCTATCGGGCCCATGGGTTTGTGAGTGCGCCGTTGGCCGAGCAGACCGGCTTTTCCGACGACGACCTGGAACTTCTATGGAAGGCGCTGGAGCAGATGTTCGAGCACGATCATTCCGCGGCACGCGGAGAGATGAATGCCCGCGCTCTGCTGGTGTTCCGCCATGAGGACCGGCTCGGCAACGCGCCGGCCCATACGCTGTTCGATCAGATCACCATTGAGCGGCTCAACCCTGAAGCGCCGGCACGGGCCTTTGGTGACTATCGGATTCTTTTCGGCGGCGAGCCGATTGATGAGATGGTGCCGATTGGCGGTACTACGGAGCTGGGGAATGGGGTCGCGTTGATTCGAAGGGTATAGAATCCTTGGGTACACTCCCGGGTGAGGGCGATCGGCGCGTGGAGGAGTATTTGCCTCTCTCCGCGCTTCAGCATTATGCCTACTGTCCCCGGCAATTTGCGTTGATTCATGTCGATCAGCAGTGGGCGGAGAATCGGTTTACGGCCGAGGGTCAGGTTCTGCACCGGCGGGCCAACTCCGGGGAGGCGGAGACCCGGAACGATCTCCATGTTGCCCGTAGTGTCAGGCTGGTAAGCGACAGACTAAGGTTTTGTGGGGTGGCGGATGTCGTCGAGTTCCATCGCGCGGAGGAGGCAGGGTGCGAATTGCCCGATCGCTCGGGCCGGTGGCAGCCCTACCCGGTGGAATACAAGCGAGGGCATTCCAAGGCTGATGACTGGGACCGCGTCCAGTTGTGCGCGCAGGCCATGGCTTTGGAGGAGATGTTG
The DNA here is from genome assembly GCA_015494335.1 of Gammaproteobacteria bacterium. Lineage (GTDB taxonomy): Bacteria > Pseudomonadota > Gammaproteobacteria > S144-22. The sequence goes on from WGBK01000059.1 coordinate 7,127, forward strand.
GGCGTCGCTGTGCATGAAGGTGCAATCTTCTACGGAAAGCCTCGCCGGAGAGAGCGGGTGTCAATTGGTGAAACGTTGCGCGAAACCACGATCCGGATGGCTGATGAGGTTCATGCCCTGTATGCCTCGGGCTATCTGCCGGCGCCCGAGCCCGGTCCCAAATGCGATCACTGCTCGCTACGGGGAATTTGTTTGCCCGACCGGAAGTCCGTCAGTGACTACCTCAAGCGCATGTTCGAGTCATGAAGCGGTTGCTGAACACCTTGTTCGTCACCACGCAGGGCGCCTGGTTGGCGCGTGAGCGGGAGAATGTGCTTGTTCGTGTGGAACAGGAAACACGGCTCAGGCTGCCGATTCACAACCTGGGAAGCATCGTGGGGTTTGGGCAGGTCAGCGCCAGTGCGCCGCTGATGGGCTTGTGTGCTGAACGTGGCGTTCCCATCAGTTTCTTTACCGAACAGGGCAGGTTTCTGGCGCGGGTCGAAGGGCCGGTTTCCGGGAATGTGCTGTTGCGCCGTCAGCAGCATCGCCAGAGTGAGAATGCCGTCCGTGCCGCACCGTTGGCGGCAACGTTGGTCGCGGCAAAAATCGTGAACAGCCGGTTCGTATTGCAGCGCGCGCTGCGTGAGTATCGGAATGAGCAAGGAAGTGAAAGTCTGAAGGAGGTGATAGATCATCTAGGCTCCTTGTTGCGGCAGGTTCGAGGAGAGGGTATTGGTCTGGACAGTATACGAGGATATGAAGGGATTGCAGCGAAGCGCTATTTCGAAGCGTTTCCTCAGCTCGTGCGTCGCGAGGAAGCGGCGTTCCAGTTTACGGGGCGCACACGAAGGCCGCCCAGGGATCCCGTCAATGCGATCTTGTCATTTCTATATACGTTGCTTCGGCATGATATTGCAGCAGCGCTTGAAGGGGTTGGACTGGATCCCGCCATGGGATTTCTGCACCGGGACCGTCCTGGCAGACCGGCGCTCGCGCTCGACATAATGGAAGAGTTGCGTGCACCTCTCGCCGATCGGTTGGCGGTGTCTCTTATCAATCGTGGCCAGGTAAGGCCGTCCGGATTTGTGACCACGGAGAGCGGGGCGGTAAACATGGACGAAGGAACGCGGAAAAAGATACTCGTAGCCTGGCAGGAACGGAAGCGGGAAACCATCCGCCACCCATATCTCGAAGAGACGGTCGAAATCGGTCTGATCCCGCATTTGCAGGCGCGCCTTCTTGCGGCATATCTTCGTGGCGATCTGGATGCCTACCCGGCGTTCATATGGCGCTGAGACCCAAGCCATGATGGTGCTCATAACCTACGATGTAAGTACCGAGACTGAAGGTGGCCCCGGTCGCCTCAGGCGGATCGCCAAGTTGTGCCAGGATTACGGTCAGCGGGTCCAGTATTCGGTATTCGAGTGTATCGTGGACCCTGCACAGTGGGCACAATTGAAGCAGCAGCTCGTTGAGGAAATGGATCCAGAGCATGACAGCCTTCGGTTCTATTTCCTGGGTGCCAACTGGAAGCGGCGTGTCGAGCACATCGGAGCCAGGCCAGGCTACGATCCGGAGGGGCCACTTATCGTGTAGCGCGGACCTGAAGTTACCACTGATTTCCGAGGATGTTCGCGCAGTTCTTTAACAATTGATTTGACTTGTGATTTTTCGATTTCAACATCGGGAATCACTGCTGATGGTGACACGCAGACGGCGGTTCGCGGGATTGGATGTATTCCTTGAGTGTGAACAGTCGGTTACGATGTCACCGTCGCCCCCTTCGCGGGGGCGCGGATTGAAACCTCGATCTCGTCGATCATCTGTAAGCATTCTCGCGTCGCCCCCTTCGCGGGGGCGCGGATTGAAACTTCGCGCGCACGTCCTACAGCCATGTCGTGCGCGTGTCGCCCCCTTCGCGGGGGCGCGGATTGAAACCCCTTCTTTTCGCGCATACACGTGCGCGCGCGTAGTCGCCCCCTTCGCGGGGGCGCGGATTGAAACCTGGTGCAGGCAAATCCGTCGATCGAAGAAGCGCGTCGCCCCCTTCGCGGGGGCGCGGATTGAAACAAAGCTCAGGTTGATGGCGACCCACCGCCACCCTGGTCGCCCCCTTCGCGGGGGCGCGGATTGAAACAAAAACGGCGACGATGA
>WGBK01000060.1 GCA_015494335.1 Gammaproteobacteria bacterium
CTTCGATTGTCCGGACCGCACCGGCCTGATCGCGGCCGTTTCCGGCTTTCTGGCAGAGGAGGGGGGCTGGATCATCGAATCAGCGCAACACTCGTCCACCGACAGCGAACGCTTCTTCTCGCGTATCGAAATCCGCGCGGATTCGCTACCCTACGAACTGGAGGAGCTGAAACGGCGCTTTACGCCGATTGCCGAGCGTTTCGACATGCGCTGGCGCATACTAGACAGCCGCGTGCCGAAGAAGGTGGCCCTGTTCGTCAGCCATGCCTCCCATTGCCTGGCCGACCTGCTGGATCGATGGCGCAGTGGTGACCTGTTCTGCGATATCGTCTGCGTCATCTCCAACCACGACCGGTTGCGCCGCCAGGTAGAATGCTGCGACATCCCCTTCCACCTTGTGCCGGTCACGCGCGAAAACAAGGCCGAGGTCTTTGCCGCGATGCAACGGATCGTCGACGAGCAGGCCACCGACACCCTGGTGCTGGCCCGCTACATGCAGATCCTGCCCGACGATTTCTGCCGGCGTTACCGGCAGCGCGTGCTCAATATCCATCACAGCTTTCTGCCTTCCTTCATCGGCGCGCGGCCCTATCACCAGGCCCATGAGCGCGGCGTCAAGCTGATCGGCGCGACCTGCCACTATGTGACGCCGGATCTCGACGAAGGCCCGATCATCGAACAGGATACGGCCCGCGTGAACCACAGCGATACGGTGGATGACCTGGTGCGTCTGGGCAAGGACATCGAGAAGCAGGTGCTGGCCCGGGGGCTGCGCTATCACCTCGAAGACCGCATCATGGTGGACGGCAACAAGACCATCATCTTCAATTGATCCAGCGCAAACCCGGAATAAAAACCGCTTCTTTTTGTTCCGCGGCAAAGGTACTGTAAAAAACTCCGAATACAGGAACCGATCTTGCCCATGAGCGCCGATACAAGCCCGTCCCGAAACCGAAGAAGCATCGACGACCCCGCCAGATTCCGCCGATTCATCATAAAAGTCGGGCTTGCCTATGCCGCCGTCTCGATTGGCCTGTTTTTCCTGTTTTCCGCGTTGATGGTGCAGCATGCCTACGAGGACATGGCCGAGGAAGAGGTGCGGCACATGTCGCAGATGGTGTTCGAAACCATGTTCACGGCGATGCTCTCGGGGCAGCGGCGTGATGGCATCGAGGCCGCGGCCGGACGCATGAGCCGCACTGTGCCGGGCATGGTGACCTCGATCATCCGCGGCGAGGCGGTGGACCGGCAGTTTGGCGTCAACAAGCTGGATGCCCTGCGGCGTCAGAACGATCGCGACATCTTCGAAACCTTCGAAACCGGCCAGGAGCGCATGGTGCCGAAGGAGGGGCGGGTGCGCTATCTGTACCCGGCGAAGTTCCGCAAGGTCTGTCAGCAGTGCCATCAGGGCATCGAGCCGGGGCAGGTCGCCGGCGTGATCGAGGTGGTGTACCCGATCCGCAACCCGAAGGTGGCCACCGGCTATGTTGAAAAGCTGATGATCACCTATTTCCTGGTCAGTTTCTTCGTGCTGATCCTGTTCCTCAGCTGGCGCTACCGGCGGCTCTGACCCGGCGCCGCGATTGTTCTTCCGTTCTTGCGATCCTGGGCTTACAATCGGCCAGACAGGATCGGTTGCAATCTGCAACCCTACAACAACAAACGCCTCACCAAGGGAGAACAACATGAAACGCAAGCTACTGGCGTCCGTCTGCCTGACGGCCGCGCTCGGATTTTCCGCCAATGCCCTCGCTGCCAAGACCCTGGTCTACTGCTCCGAGGCCAGCCCCGAGGGTTTCAACCCGTCGCTCTATACCTCCGGAACCACCTTCGACGCCAGCTCGCGCGCGATGTTCGACGGCCTGGTGGCCTTCGAGCGCGGCACCACCAAGGTCGTGCCCGGCCTCGCAGAATCCTGGGAGGTATCGCCGGACGGCAAGAAGTACACCTTCCACCTGCGCAAGGGCGTGAAATTCCACAAGACGAAGAACTTCACCCCGAGCCGCGATTTCAACGCCGATGACGTGCTCTACAGCTTCAACCGCCAGTGGAAGACCGACCACCCGGATCACAAGCTCTCCGGCGGCAACTACGAGTACTTCAACAGCATGGACATGCCCAGGCTGCTGAAGAAGATCTACAAGACCGACGATTACACGGTCGTATTCGAGCTGAACCAGCCGGAAGCCCCGTTCATCGCCAACATGGCGATGGATTTTGCGTCCATCCTCTCCGCCGAGTATGCGGACAGGATGCGCAAGGCCGGCACCCCCGAGAAGATCGACCTGGAACCGGTAGGCACCGGCCCGTTCCAGCTGGTCAACTACCAGAAAGATGCGGTGATCCGCTACAAGGCCCACCCCGACTACTGGGCCGGCAAGGCGAAGATCGATCGTCTGATCTTCTCCATCACCCCCGATGCCGCGGTGCGCTACGCCAAGCTCAAGGCTGACGAGTGCCAGGTCATGCCCTATCCGAACCCGGCGGACCTGAAGGAGATGGAGAAGGACCCGAACATCAAACTTCTCTCGCAGGAAGGTCTCAATGTCGGCTACCTGGCCTGGAACACCACCAAGAAGCCGCTGGACAACCCGAAGGTACGCAAGGCCCTGAACATGGCCATCAACAAGAGCGCCATCATCGACGCCATCTTCCTCGGTGCCGGTGTGCCGGCGAAGAACCCGATCCCGCCGACCATGTGGTCCTACAACGACGAGGTGAAGGACGATCCCTACGATCCGACCCTGTCGAAGCGACTGCTGGCGCAGGAAGGCTATCCCGACGGCTTTGAGATCGATCTCTGGGCCATGCCGGTGCAGCGTCCCTACAACCCCAATGCCCGGCGCATGGCCGAGATGATGCAGGCGGACCTGGCAAAGGTCGGCGTCAAGGCCAAGATCGTCACCTACGAGTGGGGCGAGTACCTCAAGCGTTCCAAGAAGGGCGAGCACATGTCTGTACTGCTGGGCTGGACAGGCGACAACGGCGACCCGGACAACTTCCTCTATGTGCTTCTATCCTGCGCCGCGGCCCAGGGCGCCAACCGCGCCCGCTGGTGCTACGAGCCCTTCGACGATCTGCTGATCAAGGCCAAGCGCACCACCGACATCAAGGAGCGCACCCGCCTCTACAAGCAGGCCCAGGTGATCTTCAAGGAGCAGGCGCCCTGGTTCACCATCGCCCATTCCAAGGTATTCATGCCGGTCAGCAAGCGGGTCGTGGACTACAAGATCGACCCCTTCGGCGGCCATGTCTTCTACGGCGTCGACCTGAAATAACCGGACTATTGCAGGTTGTGGGCCCGGGCTGTTGCAGTCCGGGCCCGTCCGTGTCCTGAGCTGCTCATGCTGAAGTTCCTGCTCACCCGCGTTTCCCTGGTCATTCCGACCTTTCTCGGCGTGACCCTGCTCAGCTTTGCTCTGATCCGCCTGGTGCCCGGCGACCCGATCGAGCTGCTGGCCGGCGAGCGGGGCATCGATCCGGCCCGTCACGCGGCCCTGCGCGCCGAACTGGGGCTGGACCGACCGCTGCTGGAGCAATACTGGATCTACATCCAGAATGTCCTGCACGGCGACCTGGGCGTTTCCATCGTCACCAAGACCCCGGTGCTGGACGAGTTCCTGACCCTGTTTCCGGCCACCATCGAGCTGTCCCTGTTCGCGATCACCCTGGCGCTGCTGGTGGGCCTGCCCATCGGCATCCTGGCGGCGGTCAAGCGCGGTTCCTGGTTCGATTACAGCACCATGGGGCTGTCGCTGGTGGGCTATTCGATGCCGATCTTCTGGTGGGCGCTGCTGCTGATCCTGTTCTTCTCGGTGCAGCTCGGCTGGACGCCGGTTTCGGGGCGCATCTCGGTACTCTACTGGGTCGAGCCGGTGACCGGCTTCATGCTCATCGACAGCCTGCTGTCGGACGAGGCCGGGGCCTTCCGCTCGGCGCTGAGTCACCTGATCCTGCCGTCGATTGCCCTGGGCACCATCCCTCTCGCGGTGATCGCGCGCATGACCCGTTCTTCGATGCTCGAGGTGCTGTCCGAGGATTACATCCGCACCGCCCGCGCCAAGGGGCTGGCGCCCTGGCGGGTGATCGTCATCCATGCCCTGCGCAATGCGCTGATCCCGGTGCTGACCGTGGTCGGCCTGCAGGTCGGTGTGCTGTTCGCCGGGGCGATCCTGACCGAAACCATCTTTGCCTGGCCCGGGGTCGGCAAGTGGCTGATCGAATCGGTGCAGCGGCGCGATTACCCGGTACTGCAGGGCGGGGTGCTGCTGGTGGCCACGGTGGTGATGGCGGTCAACCTGATCGTCGACCTGCTCTACGGGCTGGTCAACCCGAGGATACGGCGATGAACAACGCGCCGGAAGAGGAGATGCTGGTCGAGGAGGTCGGCGAGTTGCAGGCGCCGCCCCATCCGCTGACCGAGATATGGAACGCCTTCCGCGAAAGCCGAGGCGCACTGGCGGGGCTGCTGGTGATCGTCGTCATCGCCCTGGCGGCGATCTTCGCCGATGTCGTGGCGCCCCATCCGCCCGCGGAACAATACCGGGATGCCTTCCTGGCGCCGCCGGCCTGGGTCGAGGGCGGCAGTACGCGCTTCCTGCTCGGTACCGACGATATCGGTCGCGACATCCTGTCGCGCATCATCCACGGTGCGCGGGTCTCCCTGTCCACCGGGGCGATGGTGGTGCTGCTGGCCCTGTTCTCCGGCATCGTGCTGGGCCTGATCGCGGCCTTCAACCAGGGGCTGATCGATATCTTCATCATGCGGCTGATGGATATCATGCTGGCGCTGCCCAGCCTGCTGATGGCCATCGTCATCGTCGCGATCCTCGGGCCGAGCCTGATCAACGCGGCGCTGGCCGTGATCATCGTGCAGCTGCCCCATTTCGTGCGCCTGACCCGGGCCGCCGCGCTGTCGGAACTGGGCAAGGATTATGTCATTGCCTCGCGCGTGGCCGGGGCCGGCGTACTGCGCCTGATGTGGCTGACGGTGCTGCCCAACTGCATGGCGCCGCTGATCGTCCAGGCCACCCTGGGCTTTTCCAGCGCCATACTCGACCTCGCGGCGCTGGGGTTTCTCGGCATGGGCGCCCAGCCGCCGACGCCGGAATGGGGCACCATGCTGTCGAGCGCGCTGCAGTTCATCCAGCGGGCCTGGTGGGTGGTGACCTTTCCGGGGCTGGCGATCCTGATCGTGGTGCTGGCCTTCAACCTGATGGGCGACGGCTTGCGCGATGCGCTCGACCCGCGCCTGAAGCGCTGAGGCTGCTCATGGCGATGCTCGAAATCGACAATCTCAGCGTCCGCTTCGGCGATTTTGCCGCCGTCGACGGCCTGTCCCTGTCCCTCGACAAGGGCGAAGTGCTGGGGGTGGTCGGCGAATCCGGCTCCGGCAAGAGCGTTTCGATGCTGGCGATGATGGGCCTGATCGGCTGGCCCGGCGTGATCGAGGCCGACGGCCTGCGCTTCGACGGGCACGATCTGCTCGGCATCAGCGATGCCCGGCGCCGCTCGGTCATCGGCAAGGATATCGCGATGATCTTCCAGGAGCCGATGACCAGCCTCAATCCCTGCTATACCGCCGGCTACCAGATCATGGAAGCGATCCAGGTGCACCAGGGCGGAACCCGTCGCGAATTGCGCGAGCGCGCGCTGGAGCTGCTCGATCGGGTTGGCATACCGGACCCGAAGCGACGCATGAAGGCCTTTCCGCACCAGCTTTCCGGCGGCATGAACCAGCGCGTGATGATCGCCATGGCCATCGCCTGCAATCCGCGCCTGCTGATCGCCGACGAGCCGACCACGGCGCTGGATGTGACCATACAGGCGCAGATCCTCGACCTGCTGCTGCAGTTGCAGGAGGAACGCGACATGGCGCTGATCCTGATCACCCACGACATGGGCGTGGTCGCGGAAACCGCCCAGCAGGTGGCGGTCATGTATGCCGGGCAGAAGGTCGAGCAGCAGCCCGTCGATGTGCTGTTCCGCAGGCCGCGCCATCCCTACATGCGGGCACTGCTCGACGCCCTGCCGGAACGGGCCCGCGGCAAGCGCCGCCTGCCGACCATCCCCGGGGTGGTGCCGGGGCCGCAGGATCGCATCACCGGGTGCCGTTTCCATCCGCGTTGTCGCCGAGCCATCGAGCAATGCAGCCAACAGGCCCCGCACTGGGACGAGCAACTGCGGGTGCGCTGCTTCAACCCCGAGGAATGGGATGACGGAGGTTCGCAATGAGCGAGCCGAAAAAGGTGTTGCAGGCGCGGGATCTGAAGCGCTACTACAGCGTCAAGCCCGACGCCTTCGCTCCACGCATCGACCTGAAAGCGCTGGATGGCGTCAGCTTCGATCTCGAGGCCGGCAAGACCCTGGCCGTGGTCGGTGAATCCGGCTGCGGCAAGTCCACGCTGGCGCGTCTGCTGACCTTCATCGAACCGCCCACGGCCGGTGGAATGAGTCTGGTCGGCCAGGATATCGATTTTGAAAACAAGCGACAAATCAAAAGCTTGAGAAAACAAGTTCAGATGATTTTTCAGGATCCCTACGGCTCCCTGAACCCGCGCAAGACCGTGGCCGCCATCCTCGGTGAGTCCCTCAAGATCAATACCTCGCTGAATGCCGAGGAGCGCCACGAACGCGTGATCGCGATGCTGGAAAAGGTCGGTCTGCGGGCCGAGCATGCGCGGCGCTACCCGCACATGTTCTCCGGCGGCCAGCGCCAGCGTATCGCCATTGCCCGGGCGCTGATGCTCAAGCCCGCCCTGGTGGTCTGCGACGAGCCGGTTTCGGCACTGGATATCTCGATCCAGGCCCAGGTATTGAACCTGCTGATGGACCTGCAGGAAGAACTGAACACGGCTTATGTGTTCATCTCCCACGGCCTCAGCGTGGTGGAACTGATCGCCGACGAGGTGCTGGTGATGTACCTGGGGCGGCCGGTGGAGCAGGGCAGTCGCGATGCCATCTTCGACGACCCGCAGCACCCCTATACCCGCGCCTTGCTGGCCAGCACGCCGTTCGTCGACCCAACCCGCCGCGCCGAGCGCGTGGCCTTGAAAGGCGAGCTGCCGTCGCCACTTCATCCTCCGGGCGGCTGCGCCTTTCATCAGCGTTGCCCGGTGGCGATGGACATCTGCGCCCAGTCGCGTCCCGAACTGATCGATCAGGCCGGCCGCAAGGTGGCCTGTTTCCGAGTTGAACAACAATCCCCGAGGTAAAGTCATGCGGATCGGAGTGCCGAAAGAGATCAAGAACCAGGAATACCGCGTGGGCCTGACTCCCGGCAGCGTGCACGAGGTGGTCAGCCA
>WGBK01000061.1 GCA_015494335.1 Gammaproteobacteria bacterium
GCTGAACAGGGTATCTTGTTGGATGTCTGGGCCGCGCATCTTCAATATCACCGTTTCGATACTTTCAGGTGGATCTTGCGGAATACTGGGGGTTTTTCAACAGCCTGCTAAAGTTACAGGAGTTCCCGCCGATTAAGGCGGCAGGACCCCGAATCATCATTCTCGCAGGCAGGTATGGATCTCGCATCATTCATTGGCATCATCTCCGGCGTCGGCCTGATCGTCGCTGCCATTGTGCTCGGCGGCGATGTGCACAATTTCTGGAACGTGCAGGGCATCATGATCGTGCTCGGAGGCACCGTCGCGGCGACGCTGCTGACCTTCCAGTTCAAGGACGTGCTGAACGCCTTCAAGAGTGCCTATTTCGTGTTCACCTCGCCCAAGCAGGATCCGCAGGAACTGATCAACACGATGATCAAGCTGGGCACCATCAGCCGTCGCAAGGGCCTGTTGAGTCTGGCAGATGTCAAGACCAACTCGCCTTTCCTCAAGCGTGTCTGCACCCTGATTGCCGATGCGGCCGACGAGGAAACCCTGCGCTCGGCCATGCGCACGGAAATCGAATCGATGCAGATGCGGCACTTCATCGTACAGGACGTGTTCCGCAAGATGGCCTTGTACGCGCCGTCCTTCGGCATGCTGGGCACATTGATCGGTCTGATCCAGATGCTGTCGATGCTGGCCACGCCGGAGACCCTGGGTCCGGCGATGGCAGTGGCGCTGCTGACCACCTTCTATGGCTCGCTGCTGTCCACGGCGATCTTCCTGCCGATCGCCGGCAAGCTGCGCTCGCGTACGATGGCGGAAGTGATGAACTTCGAGATCATCTTCCAGGGCGCGGTCAGCATCCTGCAGGACAACAATCCGCTGTCGGTGTACGAGAAGCTGTCCTCCTTCGTGCCGGCTAAGAAGCGCAAGCCCATGCAACCGGTCAAGGAGCGGCTCAAGTGATGGACGGCAAGACGATGCTCGATCAGTTCGAGAAGGACGAGAACGGCAATGCCTGGGTGGTCACCTTCGCCGACATGATGACCCTGATCCTGGTATTTTTCATCCTGCTCTACACCTTGTCGGAGTTTGACCACAAGGCGTTCAAGGCACTGGTCGCCCAGGTCATGGTGCTGGACGGCGACGGCAACCAGGTCAGTGTCATCGACTATGCCACCCGCCAGGGACGCAACCCGGAACCACTGCAGGTGGTGGAAGACATGCTCGGCCTCAATCCGTCTCCCGATGCCGTCGATACCGGCCCACCCAAGGTCTACAACGAACTCGACAGCATGATCGAGAACACCGATCTCAACGACAAGGTGACCCTGACCGCCGTTGGCGACCAGGTCAACCTGAGTATCGACGGCAGCCTGCTGTTCGATTCCGGCAAGGCGAAGCTCAAGGATGACGCCAAGGTCGTGTTCAACAATCTGGCCCAACTGTTCCGCGAGCACCCGGACTATCGCATCTCGATTCGCGGACACACCGATGACCGCGACATCGATACCCCGGCCTTCCCGTCGAACTGGGAGCTGTCGGCGGTGCGCGCAACCACGGTGTTGCGCTATTTCATCCAACAGGGTATAGATCCCGAGCGCATGACCGCGACCGGCTACGCGGATTTTCTGCCGATCGCACCCAACGACACGCCCGAGAATCGGGCTCGCAACCGGAGGGTGGAGTTTGTTCTGGAGAAAGAGAAGGAAGAGTGACATCGAGCTGCCTGAAGATGATCGCGATTTGCGGCGCGCCTACCGCATTCAGCCGGATCGCAATCGTCCGATCATCCTGACCGTGGCCGGAAATTCCTATCAGCTGGTCAATGTCAGCGCCACCGGCTGCTGCTTTCGCAGTCACAACTTCGTGGAAGGCAGCAAGGCCGCCGGCACCCTGAAGATTCCCAGCGAGGATCTGATCTTTCCCGTCCGTATCGAGGTGGTGGCCAAGCAGCGGGACCTGTGTCGCTGCGAGTTCAGCAAGATCACCGAATCGGGCGAAAATGCCATTCACGCCTATGTGCTGGAAGTGCAGAAGGGCTGGTTGCGCCATCAGGGCAGCGGCTGATCCGGGAATTTGCGCCGTTTGTCCGTGATACGGTGCGCACGGAGAAAACCGGGCACCAAACCGCCCCCCCATTGTGTATGCTTGCCGTAAGCGGGCAATGCCGTCGTTTGATTCGGCGTGCGTTCTCCGCCATAATTAAAAGTTAAACGGCCAACGCTCCGTCAACGTGAATTCTGGTACCCGCACTTGATCAAACAACGCACACTCAAGAACGTCATCCGCGCCATGGGCGTTGGCCTCCACACCGGCAAGAAGGTCTATCTGACCCTGCGCCCGGCCGCGCCCGATATCGGCATCCGTTTCCGTCGTGTCGATCTCGAACAACCGGTCGAGATCCTCGCCCGACCCGAGAACGTGGGCGACACCAAGCTCTCGACCACGCTGATCCAGGACGGCGTGCGCATCTCCACCGTCGAGCACCTGCTTTCGGCGATGGCCGGGCTGGGCATCGACAACGCCTACATCGACCTTACCGCCGACGAAGTGCCGATCATGGATGGCAGTGCCGGACCCTTCGTGTTCCTGATCCAGTCGGCCGGCATCGTCGAGCAGCCGGCGGCAAAGAAATTCATCCGCATCCGCAAGTCCATTCGCGTCGAGGATGGCGACAAGTGGGTGCAGTTCGAGCCCTTCAACGGCTTCAAGGTCAGTTTCCAGATCGATTTCGACCATCCGCTGTTTACCGACGAGAAACAGACCTGCGAGGTCAACTTCTCGACCACTTCCTTCGTCAAGGAGGTCAGCCGGGCGCGCACCTTCGGTTTCCAGAAGGACATCGAGCACCTGCGCGCCAACAATCTCGCTCTCGGCGGCAGCCAGGAAAACGCCATCGTGCTCGACGACTTCCGCGTGCTCAACGAGGACGGCCTGCGCTACGACAACGAGTTCGTCAAGCACAAGATCCTCGATTCCATCGGCGACCTCTACCTGCTCGGGCACAGCCTGATTGGCGCCTTCTCCGGTTACAAGTCCGGGCACGAACTCAACAACCGCCTGTTGCTGGCCCTGATGGCCGATGCCGAAGCCTGGGAAGAGGTGACCTTCGACGACAAGGAAGCCGCGCCCATATCCTACGCTCAACCCGTCGAGGCCGTGTAGACGCCGATGAACATCATCTTCCTCTCGTCCAGCAACGGAATTCTCTGCAGCATCGGACTGTGCAGGAAGCGACATTATCTGGCCCTGCTGCTGGGCGTCGGCTTGTTGGCCGGCGTTTTCGGCTATGGCGGCTATCGTCTTGCGAAGAACGATGCAACCCCGGATCTGCCCACCGAGGTGGCCGAGTGGAAGCAGGCCCTGCATGACCAGCGCGAGGAACTGGAGCAGCTGAAGCAGGAATCCCAGGCCACTATCGAAGCCCTGTCCTCCCGTCTCGGCCTGATGCAGGCTCATGTCAACCGCATCGATGCTCTGGGTCAGAAGCTGATCCAGATGGCCAAGATCGACAAGGGCGAGTTCGACTTCAGCCGCATGCCTGCCGTGGGCGGCCCCGAGTCTCAGCCTCAGGGCGATCTCAGTGAGTCCGAGCTGCGCGCGGCGATCGATCGTCTGTCGGCCAGCCTCGAGGATCGCGAGAACCAGCTGACCGTGCTCGAATCCCTGCTGATGAACCGCAACCTGCAAGCCGAAGTGCAGCCACGCGGCCGCCCCATCGTCACCGGCTGGTTGTCGTCCTACTATGGCATGCGTACCCATCCGATCAGCGGCAAGCGCGAGATGCACAAGGGCATCGATTTCGCGAGCAAGCTCGGCAAACCGGTAGTGGCCGTGGCCAAGGGCGTGGTGACCTTCGCGGGCGAGAAGTCCGGCTACGGCAAGGTCGTGGATATCAAGCACGGCAATGGCATTACCACGCGTTATGCCCACAACTCCAAACTGCTGGTTTCGGTGGGTGACACGGTGGAAAAGGGTTTCCAGATCGCCGAAGTGGGCACTTCCGGTCGTTCCACCGGTCCCCATGTACACTTCGAGGTGCTGAAGAACGGCCGCCAGGTCAACCCGATCAAGTTCATTCGCGCCTCGCGCTGAACCGGGGCAGCATCTTCTGCTCCAAATAGTATTATCCACCTCGACGGCGTTGATTTATAATGCCGCGCCTGGATTTCTAACCTTTCATTCCACCCTTTACTTCAAGGCCGAGCCCACATGCTGTCCAAAGTATTCCGCAAGATCTTCGGGAGTCGTAACGACCGGATCATCAAATCCCTACGCAAGGAAGTCGACAAGATCAATGCCCTGGAGCCGCAGATGCAGGCCCTCTCCGACGAGGAGCTGGCGGCCAAGACCAACGAATTCAAGCAGCGCTACCAGCAGGGCGAAACCCTCGAGCAGATGCTGCCCGAGGCCTTCGCCGTGTGCCGCGAGGCCTCGAGCCGGGTGCTCGGCATGCGCCACTACGATGTTCAGCTGATCGGAGGCATGATCCTCAACAACAACCAGATCACCGAGATGCGCACCGGCGAGGGCAAGACCCTGGTCGCCACGCTGGCCGCCTATCTCAATGCGCTGACCGGCAAGGGCGTGCATGTCGTCACGGTCAACGACTATCTGGCGGAGCGCGACAGTCAGTGGATGGGCAAGCTGTACAATTTCCTTGGTCTCAGCGTCGGCGTGGTGCTCAGTACCATGGACTACGACCAGAAGCGCGAAGCCTACGCAGCGGACATCACCTACGGCACCAACAACCAGTTCGGTTTCGACTACATGCACGACAACCTGGCCTTCTCGCTGGAGGAGCGGGTGCAGCGAGGCCTGTATTTCGCCATCGTCGACGAGGTCGATTCCATACTCATCGACGAGGCGCGCACGCCCCTGATTATCTCCGGGCCGGCAGCAGACAGCTCCGAGCTGTATGCGCGCATGAACGAGGTGGTGCCGAAGCTGGTCAAGGTCGAGGAAGAGGACGGCCCCGGCGACTTCACCGTCGATGAGAAGACCAAGCAGGCTTTCCTCACCGAGGAAGGTCACGAGAATGCCGAGCGGCTGCTGGTCGAGGCCGGTCTGCTGGAAGAAGGTCAGAGCCTCTACGATCCGGCGAATATCTCGCTGATTCATCATCTGTACGCGGCCCTGCGTGCCCATGCCATCTACCAGCGCGATGTGGATTACATCGTGCAGGACGGACAGGTGGTCATTGTCGATGAATTTACCGGCCGCACCATGCCCGGTCGCCGCTGGTCCGACGGCTTGCATCAGGCCATCGAGGCGAAGGAAGGCGTGACCATCCAGCAGGAAAACCAGACCATCGCGTCGATCACCTTCCAGAATTATTTCCGCCTCTACGAGAAGCTGGCCGGCATGACCGGTACCGCCGATACCGAGGCCTTCGAATTCCAGCAGATCTACGGCCTCGAGGTGGTGGTGGTTCCGACCCACAAGCCGATGATCCGCGACGACAAGGGAGATCTCGTCTATCTCACCGCCCGCGAGAAATTCGACGCGGTGATCGAGGACATCAAGGATTGCGTTTCACGCGATCAGCCGGTACTGGTCGGCACCACCTCCATCGAGGTTTCGGAATACCTGTCGGGGCTGCTCAAGAAGGCCCGCATCCAGCATGAGGTGCTGAACGCCAAACAGCATGAACGCGAGGCCCAGATCATCGCCAATGCGGGCCGCCCCGGTGCGGTAACCATCGCCACCAACATGGCTGGCCGTGGTACCGACATCGTGCTCGGTGGCAATCTCGACAAGGAACTCGAGGGCATCCCCGAGGATGACCAGAAGCGACGTGCCGAGGCCGAAAAGACCTGGGAAGAGCATCACCGCCGCGTACTCGAGGCCGGTGGGCTGCATATCATCGGCACCGAACGTCACGAATCCCGCCGCATCGACAACCAGTTGCGCGGTCGCGCCGGACGTCAGGGCGACCCCGGCTCCTCGCGTTTCTACCTGTCGATGGAAGACAGCCTGATGCGTATCTTCGCGTCGGAGAAGGTATCCGGGCTGATGCAGAAACTGGGCATGCAGGAAGGCGAGGCGATTGAACATCCCTGGGTGACCAAGGCCATCGAGAATGCGCAACGCAAGGTCGAAGCCCACAACTTCGACATTCGCAAGCACCTGCTCGAATACGACGATGTCGCCAACGACCAGCGCAAGGTCATCTACGCCCAGCGCGACGATCTGCTGCGCGCCGACAGCATCTACGATGCCCTCAAGGACATGCGCCGCGATGTGCTGGAGAACCATTTCCGCATGTACATTCCCGCCGGCAGTATTGAGGAGCAATGGGATGTCAAGGGCCTCGAGGAGTCCCTGGCCAACGAGTTCGGCGAGGAATTGCCGATCCAGCAGTGGATCGACGAGGACGAGAATCTCACCGACGAGGATATCCTCGAGCGCATCATCGAGCATTTCGAGCAGGCCTACGATGCCAAGGTGGCCCTGGTCGGCGAGGACATCGCGCGCCGTTACGAAAAGGAAATCATGCTGATGGTGCTCGACCGTCACTGGAAGGAACATCTGGCGGCGATGGATTACCTGCGTCAGGGTATCGGCCTGCGCGGCTATGCCCAGAAAAACCCGGTGCAGGAGTTCAAGCGCGAATCCTTCGAGATGTTCAGCGCCATGCTCGACAGCATCAAGCTCGAGGCCATTACCATCCTGACCCGCATCCAGGTGCGTGACGAATCCCAGGTCGAGGCCCTGGAACAGCAACAACAGCAGGAACTGGACGGCATCGAGCTCAAGCACGAGGAGATGGCCAGTGCCCTGGCCGAGGAGGAGCCGTCTGCCGAGGAAGCGCCAGCGCAGCAGCCCTATGTGCGCAAGGAAAAGAAACTGGGTCGCAACGAACCCTGCTGGTGCGG
Organism: Gammaproteobacteria bacterium; assembly: GCA_015494335.1. GTDB lineage: Bacteria > Pseudomonadota > Gammaproteobacteria > S144-22. The sequence goes on from WGBK01000061.1 coordinate 6,867, forward strand.
CTCCGGCAAGAAATACAAGCACTGCCATGGCAAGCTGAGCTGACCTATGGCCGTGGGTCTGCAGGTGCCATCGTCCCTGTTGCCGATCTCGGGCCTGCGCTTGGCCTCGACCCACGCCGGCATCAAGGACGATCCCTCGAAGGATGACCTGGTTCTGATCGAGCTGGAATCCGGCAGCAGCCTGGCCGGCGTGTTCACGCGGAATCGCTTCTGCGCGGCGCCGGTCATCCTGGCGCGGCGGCATCTTGCGTCCAGGGCGGACGGTACGCGCTACCTGCTGATCAACTCCGGCAACGCCAATGCCGGTACCGGCGAACCGGGACTGCAGGCGGCCCTGCAGACCTGCCGGGCGGTGGCCGATGTCGCTTCGGTTCCCGTCGAGGCCGTGTTGCCCTTCTCCACCGGCGTGATCGGCGAGCTGCTGCCGGCCGAGCTTGTCGACAAGGCCATCCCGCGTCTCCATGAGGCCCTGGATGCCAACGCCTGGCTGTCGGCCGGCCGGGGCATCATGACCACCGATACCCTGCCCAAGGGCGCCAGTCGCCGCATCGAGATCGACGGCAGGACGGTTACCCTGACCGGCATCTGCAAGGGCTCGGGCATGATCCGGCCCGACATGGCCACCATGCTGGCCTTTGTCGCCACCGATGCGCAGATTGCCGCGGAAGACTTGCAGGCCTGCCTGCAACAGGCCGTCGATGTCTCCTTCAACGCCATCACCGTCGATGGCGATACCTCCACCAACGATGCCTGCATGCTGATCGCGACCGGACGCTCTGGCGTTGCGGTCGATGCCGCTCACCCGGTTTTCCGCGAGGCCCTGGTGGAGCTGCTCCAGCAGCTGGCCCAATCCATCGTGCGCGATGGTGAGGGTGCGACCAAGTTCGTCGAGGTCCGGGTCGAAGGCGCGCAGAACCATGAGGATGCCCGCGGCATTGCCTATACCGTGGCCCATTCTCCGCTGGTCAAGACGGCCCTGTTCGCCTCCGATCCTAACTGGGGGCGTATCCTTGCGGCCGTCGGCCGGGCGCCTGTGGCCGAACTGGATATTGGTCGCGTGGATCTCTACCTGGGCGATGTGCGATTGATCCATCGCGGCGAGCCGGACCCGGCATACCGCGAGGAACTCGGTCAGGCGGTCATGGACCGGGAAGAGATTCTGATCCGGGTTTGCCTGAATCAGGGCAATGCCCAAGCCCGCGTCTGGACCACAGATCTTTCCTATGAATATGTGAAGATCAATGCCGAGTACCGAAGCTGAGACGCCAGAGGAAGGCCCCGTCATCCCGGTGGTCGCCGCGATCATCCGTCACCCGCAGCATCCCCGTCGAATACTCGTCAGTCGCCGCCGCAAGGGACAGCACCTGGAAGACCTGTGGGAATTTCCCGGTGGCAAGCAGGAACTTGGCGAGAGCCGGTTCCAGACGCTGAGTCGCGAGCTCGAGGAGGAGCTGGGAATCCGTCACCTGGTCGCACGGCCCTTCTTCCGACTGCTTCATGACTACCCGGACCGCAGAATCCGCCTGGATGTTTGGGAGCTGCGGAGTTTTCGAGGCGAACCCGAGAGCCGGGAAGGGCAGGCCTGGCGCTGGGTGGAGCTGGACGAGCTGACAGGCGATGAATCCGAATACGCCTTTCCCGCGGCCGACCGCCCCATTCTGCAGGCACTGGAATTGCCACCGGCCTTGCTGATCACTCCGGAGCCCGGCCCCGGCCAACACCGGGGTTTCACTGAACGGCTGGATCGTCAACTGGCGCGCTGGCGATTCGGCGCCGTACTGCTGCGAGCCCACGGGCTGACTGACGATCGCTATGCCGAGTTGGCGCTGCGCTGCCGTGTCGTCTGCGAGCGTCATGGCGCCGAGCTGATCGTTCACCGACCAACGCTGGAAGGACTGTCGTCCCCGCGACTGCAGCCTTTTCGCAACCGACACCTGTCTGCTGCTGCTCTGTCAGCGCTGGAACATCAGCCTTTTGATGAAACCCTGCGCCTCAGTGCCTCCACCCATGATCGTTTCGAGGTCGAGAAGGCCGAGCGGTTGGGCTGCCGTTTTGCGCTGCTATCGCCGGTGCGCAAGACGCTGAGCCATCCGGGGCGGCCGGCTCTGGGCTGGTCCGGTTTTCGCGAGATCAGTGATTCCTCTCGCTTGCCTCTGTATGCCCTGGGCGGCGTGATGCGACGGGATTTCGCCGTGGCACGGGAGCAGGGTGCGATCGGCGTGGCGGGGATTTCCGATTTCTGGTCGGGTGCCTGACGGCTCAGAGAGAACAGCGCATCAACAGAAAAGGCACCGTTTCCCGAACTTGCTGCGGCAGTTGGTCCACGGTTTCGAGATAGCGCATGAAACGGATGCTGTAGCGGTGCTTGCCGGCGCTGATTTCCGGAAACAGTTCCGCATTGTCGATCTGGATGCGCAGCATCTGGTTGGGCTGGGCCGGGTCCAGGGCTTCCTGAAAAAAACCCTTGGCCGCTTCCACCGGTTCGGCCAAGGCGCTGTCGCGGATATTCTTGAGAATCAGGGACAGGGTCTGGTTCAGTTCCCGGTAGGGTGCGGACCAGCGGTCCAGATCCTGTTGTCGCAATTCGTGCGTCCGGTTGAGCCAGTAGCGGAGTTGTGGCAGGTCGAAATCGCAGCTGCCGCCGGGGATGACCGAGCGTTGCTTGACCGAGAGCAGGAAGTCGATGGATTTCAGATGCTCGCCCAGTCGACCGTCCATGCCGTGCATGCGATTGAGGGCCTGTTTCAGATGATTGAGGGTCATCTCGAGACGGGACTTGTCGACACTCTGGTGACTGACCAGGGCGGTCAGCACCTTGTGCTGACGATCCAGTTCCTTGATGATCTCCTGCTTGACATCTCCCCGTTCCACCAGTGCGGTGATTTCGAGCACGGTCAGCAGCGCCTGGTAGGAAGCAAGGTCACTGCCCAGGGCCTGAAAATGATCCAGCCGATCGATCAGGGCTTCGATACGCAGGCAGATGCGGATGCGTTCGTTGAGTGGCTGTTCGTAGATGACGGCTTGGGCTGGCATGTCGGCTGCGATTATAACCGGGATGCCGGCGCCTTGTCGCGCAGGCGCTGCAGCAGTTCTTCGGCCAGCTTGGACACCGGGGCCGAGCCATCGTTGCGGATGGACAGGTCGGCACGGGCGAGACGCTGGTCATTGGACATCTGGGTATCGATCATGCGTCGCGACAGTTCGGTATCCAGGCGATCGCGCTCCCTCAGCCTTCGTATTTGAAGTTCGCGTGGACAGTCGATGGCTATGCTGACATCAACCAGATCATCGAAACCGCTTTCGAACAGCAGAGGCACCACGACCAGAACCAGCTCGCCCGCTTGCTGCTGCTCCAGGTCCACGATGGTTTGCTCGATGCGCTGGCGGATCATCGGGTGCAGCATCTGTTCCAGCCAGTGGCGTTCTTGCGGTTCCTCGAACACCCTGCGGCGCAGGGCAGTGCGGTCGATCTGGCCTTGCTCATCGAGAATTTCGGGGCCAAAGTGATCGACGCTGGCCCGATAGCCGGACTCACCCGGTTGCATGAGTTCACGACTGACAAGATCCGCATCGATGACCGGGATGCCGAGCTGTTGCAGGGCCTCCGCAAGCGTTGACTTGCCCGAGGCGATGCCGCCGGTCAGGCCGATCCGTTGCATCAGAGAAAGGAGAAATAGAAGCGGTTGAGTTGCTCGCCCCACAGCAGGGCGATCC
>WGBK01000062.1 GCA_015494335.1 Gammaproteobacteria bacterium
CCGTCGGTTTCGATGACATCCCCGAAGGGAGCAAAATCATGGGCCGTCAGGGGCTGGGGCTGTAGACTCAGCACTTCGCCACCCGGCCATACACGCGCAGGCGGCTGATGCCGCCGTCGGGGTGGATATTCAATCGCAGGTGGGTTACCGGACCCAGCTCCTTCAGGTCGCGGAAACGGGCAACCCGGTCCGCTGACAGCGCCTGACGCGGCAGCAGTTCCGGCCAGAACATCGACTGGGTAATCAGAGCCTCGCGCAGGGGCTGTTCGATGCAGGCGGCCTGGATCGAACAGGCGGCGGGGTAGTTGCCCTTGAAGAAGGCGGTGTCCACCTCGATCTCCTCGATCACGCCGGCATGCCCGAGCGCGAGCAGGCACCAGTCATGACCCGGTTCGCGGCGTCGCCGGGTCTCCCATCCGTCGCCCATGTTCACGCCCTTGCCGGGCTTGATCAGGTTCGAGGGATGTCCGAAATGGGCATCGTTCCAGGCAATGGCTCTGCCCCCGTTTTCCAGCGCCGCCAGATCGATGGTCTCGGCCGCATCGACCTTCGACCAGTCGATGGCCAGTTCGCCATAGACGCGCAGACGCGCGATACCGCCGTCGGGATGCAGGCGGATGCGCAGGTGGGTCCAGGTCTGCGCGGATTCCACGGAGAAATAATGCTGCTGATCCGGGCCGAGGGGATGAATCGGCAGCAGCTCGGCCCAGGCCGTCTGTTGATCGGGGGCTTGCGTACTGTGGCAGGCCTGGATCGAGATGGCAGGCGGGTAGTTGCCGGTGAAATGCCGGGTATCGACCTCGAAGCCATGGATGCGGCCGGCGCGCCCCAGTTGCAGGATCGCCCAATCCTCGCCGCCGTCGCGACGGCGGCGGGTTTCCCAGCCATCCATCCACTTGCCGTGATCATCGTACTTGCCGTCGATGAAGCGGGGCGGATCGGGCTGGAGCATGCGCTCGGCCGGAGCGAAGAATTCGTCGCTGACCGCGATCACCCGGGAGCCGAGGCAGGGCTGGGCCAGGTCGATGCTGTCGCGAACAAAATCGGGTAGGGCCGTGGCGGATTTTGGATCCTGCATGGATTACCTCTTGAGACCGGCCTTGCGCAGCAAGCCCTCGGCCAGTTGATTGTGGCGGATGATAAGCCCATCGACGTCGCCCTGCAAAAGACGGCCCTCGAGCAGCCGCGGCATGCCGTTGATGATCGAGAGCCAGGCCGGACCCGGCGCGCAGGTCATCAACGCGGCCACCGGGTCGCTTTGCGCTCCGGCATGAGCCAGGTCGTCGACGCGGAAGGCAACCAGATCCGCCGCCATTCCCGCCTGCAGTGAGCCGATGTCGTCCCGGCCGAGCACGCGGGCGCCGCCGAGGGTCGCCAGTTCCAGCGCCTCGCGCGCGCTGAAGCGGTCGGCGCGGGACTCGAAACCGGGCCAGCCGACACGCTGCAGCAACATCGCCTGGCGCGCCTCACCGAGAATGTGATTGCCGTCGTTACTGGCCGAACCGTCGACGCCGAGGCCGACACGAACCTGCCGGTCCAGCATCTCGCGCACCGGCGCAATGCCGGAAGCCAGGATCATGTTGCTGCTCGGGCAATGGCAAACCCCGGTGCAACTGTGCGCGAGCTGGCCGATCTCCTCGTCGTTCGGATGCACCATGTGGGCGAACCAGACATCGTCGCCGAGCCAGCCGAGATGCTCCATGTACTGCAACGGCCGCATGCCGAATTTCTGCTGGCAGAAACGATCCTCGTCGAGGGTTTCGGCCAGGTGGGTATGCAGGCGTACCCGCGGATGGGCGCGCGCCAGTTCCGCGCTCTGACGCATCAGTTTCCCGGTGACGCTGAAGGGGGAACAGGGCGCCAGCCCGATGCGGCACATCGAAAAGGGGTCTGGGTCATGAAATTGCTGGATCACGCGCAGACTGTCTTCCAGGATATCCGCCTCGCTGTCGCAGATGCGATCTGGCGGCAGGCCGCCCTGGCTCTCACCAAGGCTCATGCTGCCGCGAGTCGGATGGAAGCGGATACCCACCTCCTCGGCCGCCGCGATCTCGTCGTCCAGCCGCGTGCCGTTGGGAAACAGGTAGAGATGATCGGCCACGGTAGTGGCGCCGGAAAGCAACAGCTCGGTCAGACCCAGACGGGCGCTGACAAAAACGCACTCCGGATCCATTTCGGCCCACACCGGGTACAGGGTTTTCAGCCAGTCGAACAGCGAAAGGCCGTTGCCGGTGCCCAGGGTCCGGGTCAGGGTCTGGTAGAGATGATGATGACAATTGATCAGGCCCGGCATCAGCACGCAACCGCTGGCGTCGATGACCTGATCCGCCGTGATGGCCTCCTCATCCATCCAGCGGCGCAGCGCGGAGCTTTCGTCCACGCGCAGGATCGCCGGACCATCGGTCAGCAATGCGCCCTGCTCGATCTCGCGGCGCTGCTCGTCCATGGTCACCAGCACGCGGGCGTTTTCGACCAGAATCTTCATGCCGTTGGCTCCCGTCGGTGACGGCATTCGCCCATCAGCCAGGTGGATTCGATATGGCGGTCGTCGCCGAGTATCATCAGCGCAAACAGTTTTTCTTCCAGCGTTTCACAGCGGTCGATGCGACGCTGCATCAGCTCGCTGCCACTGAAATCGATGACAATGAAATCGGCCTCCCGACCCGGCTCGAAATTGCCGATGCAGTCGTCCAGTCCCAGGGCACGCGCGGCGCCCAGGCTGAGGTCGTAAAAGGCGCGCAACGGCGAGGGATTGTAGCCCTGGAGCTGGCTCACCTTGTAGCCCTCGGCCAGGGTTCGCAACAGGCTGAAGCTGGTGCCGCCGCCGACATCGCTGCCATAGGCCAGGGTCATACCCCCGGATTCGGCCGCTGCCAGGTCGAAAAGACCGCTACCGAGAAACAGGTTGGAGGTCGGGCAGAAGGCAGCCGTGGTTCCGGTTTCGACCATGCGGCGACGGTCCGTTTCGTCCAGATACAGGCAATGGGCGTACACTGCGCGCTCCCCGAGCAGCCCGAAACGATCATAGACATCGAGGTAGCTGCGGCTCCAGGGGAAGAGTTCGGCCACCCACTGCACTTCCTTCTGGTTTTCCGCGACATGGGATTGCAACCACAGGCCGGGATGCTCGCGCCACAACAGGCCGGCCAACTCCAGCTGCTCGTCACTGGATGTCGGCGCGAAGCGTGGCGTAATCGCGTAACCGAGGCGATCGCGCCCGTGCCAGCGCTCGATCAGTGCCGCCGACTGTTCGTAACCGCCTTGCGGCGTATCCAGCAATTCCGTCGGCGCATTGCGATCCATCAGAACCTTGCCGGCAATCAGGCGCATGCCGAGCTGTTGCGCCGCGGCGAAGATGGCGTCCACCGAACCCGGATGTACGGTGGCAAAAACCAGTGCCGTGGTGGTGCCGTTGCGCAACAGCTCGCGACAGAAGAAGTCTGCCGTCTCCGCTGCCAGGTCGACACCAGCAAAGGCCTGTTCGGCGGGAAAGGTATAGCGCTTCAGCCAGTCGAGCAGATCCTCTCCGCGGCTGGCGATGATATCCGTCTGCGCGTAATGCACATGGGCGTCGATGAAGCCCGGCAGGATCAGGCGTCCGCTGAGGTCGACCAGGGTGACACCCTCCTTCAATTCCGACCGAAGATCGTCGTAGGCGCCCAGGGCCTGCACCCGGCCCTGCTCGACGAACAGCAGACCATCCTCGAAATAGCGCAGTGCCTCCCTGCCCTGCAGAGGATCACCGGTAAAATCCAGTATAGAAGCGCGGAAGGCCTTCATTCGCTCTGCCCCTCTTTTTCAACGCCACGCGCCCAGGCGACCAGGCGCCGGCGTTCCTCGTCACTGATCCCGGTGAGATTGCCAAGCGGCATGTAACCGCTGGCAACCGTCTGCGCAATTCGCGCGGCCAGCTGGCGCGCCTGCGGATCACTGTCCAGCCGGATATCCTTCGGCGGCTGTGCGAAGCCGGGTTGGGTGGGATTTGCGCTGTGACAGGCCACGCAGCGGGCATCGAGTATTGCCCGCGCCTCCGTCATCGCTACCCGCGGCAAGGCGGCACCGGAAACGGGTTTCAGCCAGGCGATGATGCCCGCGATCACCAGCAGGGCCAGCAAAGGCAGTCGCCACATGACCGTGCCCGAATGGCGCAACACGAAGAACTGACGGATCAACACCCCGGCCAGGGCCAGCAGGAACAGCGACAGCCAGCCCTGCTCGTGACTCCACAACATCGGGTAATGATTGCTGATCATCACCAGCAATACCGGCAGCGTGAAATAGGTGTTGTGCACCGAACGCTGCTTGCCGATGCGCCCGTATTCCGGGTTCGGATCCAGGCCGGCGCGGATCTCGGCGAGCATCTTCTTCTGGCCGGGAATGATATGGAAGAACACATTGGCCGCCATCAGCGTACCCAGCATGGCACCCAGGTGCAGGGCCGCGGCGCGCGCGGCAAACAGCTGGAACAGCCCCCAACTGGCCAGCCCCACCAGCAACAGCAGCACCAGGGCCAGCAACCCCTCTCGCCCGCCCAGCCACCGGCAAAGCAGGTCGTAGACCAGCCAGCCGCCGGCCAGCACCAGCGCGCTGGCGGCCATGGCCTGCGGGGCCGTCAGGGCCAGACGGGAGGGCTCGATGAGCCAGCTTTCCGCACCGACCCAGTAAATCAGCACCAGCAGAGAAAAACCCGACAGCCAGGTCGTATAGGCTTCCCATTTCGACCAGTGCAAGCGCTCCGGCAGGGGCTGGTCCCGAGGCCCGGCAAGAAACTTTTCGCTGTGATAGATGCCACCGCCATGCACCGCCCACAACTCGCCGAACACCCCGCGACGGCGGTCGCTGTCGCGGGCCGGCGGACGCAGAGAGCAATCCAGCATGACGAAATAAAAAGACGCACCGATCCAGGCCACGCCGGCAATCAGGTGCAGCCAGCGCAGCAGCAGTTCGGCCCAGTCGAGAAGATAGATGGACATTCAGGAAATCCGCTTGAGTTCCAGCGCCCTTCAGTCCTTGCCCGGCCGCCAGCGGCCGGATCGGCTGTCACAGGAAGAAAGGCATGAATCACTCTCCTGCAGGTGCAGGGGAAATGATCGGGCTAGACAAGACCCCCTGCCCTGGGGGCAGAGGGTAGAAGGGCTGGCGCCGGATTACTTCTTCGGCAGCTTGCTGGTCACGCCCTGCAGATAGTAGTTCATCTTCTCCAGGTCATGATCGGACATCACCTCGCCCGCCTTGACGCGGGTCTTGCCATCCTGATCGACCACGGGACCGGCGAAGGGCTTCAGCTTGCCGGCCTTGAGATCGGCTTCCATCTGGTGAACGCGCTGCTGCAGTTCCTGAGGAATTACCGGATTCAGCGGCGCCAGACGGATCATGCCTTCCTTGTAGCCGCCCCAGAAATTCTCCGGCTTCCAGGTTCCGGCCAGTACTTGCTTGACGATCTTGGTGTAGTAGTCGCCCCAGTGATGGGTAACCGCGGTCAAGTGCGCCTTGGGACCATACTTGGACATGTCGGAGTGATAGCCAATGGCATAGACCCCTTTTTCTTCGGCAGCCTGAACCACGGCGGTGGAATCGGTGTGGTGAGTGACGATATCCGCACCCTGGGAAATCAGCGTCATCGCCGCTTCGCGTTCCTTGCCCGGGTCATACCAGGAATTCACCCAGATCACACTCAGAGTCGCCTTCGGATTGACGCTGCGAGCACCCTTGATGAAGGCATTGATGCCCTGCAATACCTCGGGGATCGGGAAGGCGGCGACATAGCCAAGCTTGTTGCTCTTGGTCATCTCTCCGGCGATCACACCCGCCACATAGCGGCCCTGGTAGAAACGGGCGTTGTATACGCCCATGTTCTTGCCCATCTTGTAGCCGGTGGCATGCAGGAAGGCGGTTTTCGGAAACTGCTTGGACACCTTCAGCATGTAGTTCATGTAACCGAAGGAGGTCGCGAAGATGGCCTTGTCGCCGCGCTGGGCCATCTCGCGGATCACGCGCTCGGCATCGGCGCCCTCGGCGACATTCTCGACATAGTGAGTCTTGACCTTGCCCTTGAGGGCCTTTTCCATCTGCTGGCGGCCCTGATCATGCTGATAGGTCCAGCCGGCATCGCCAATCGGCGATACATAGATGAAACCGACGGAAGCCGGCTCCTCGGCCGAGGCAATTCCGGCAAAACCGGCCACGGCGGCCACCAGGCCGGCGGCAATGATACGAGTGAAGCGTGTGTTCATGAGTCTTACCCTCTTGTGATCTTGTTGTTGGTAGTCGGTTTTCAGGATTCCGGCTTGAACGGTTGCCCCAGGGACACCGGAGCATTCAGTCGCACCAGGTTGCGGTTGCGCGAGATCAGTACCAGCACCAGGATCGTCGCCCAGTAGGGCAGCGACGACAGGAACTGGGATGGCATGTTGATATCCAGCCCTGAACCCTGGATGAACAACTGCGACACCATCACCCCGCCGAACAGGTAGGCGCCCAGCAATACACGCAACGGCCTCCAGGTCGCGAATACTACCAGCGCCACGGCAATCCATCCACGACCGGCGACCATGCCCTCCACCCACAGCGGGGTGTAGAACACCGACAGAAAGGCTCCGCCGATACCGGCCATGGCGCCGCCGAACATAGTCGCCAGGTAGCGGATGCGGATCACCGGGTAGCCGATGGCATGGGCCGACTGCGGCGATTCGCCGACCGCGCGCAACACCAGCCCGGCGCGGCTGCGATACAGGAACCACAGCACCGCCCAGAACAGCAGCCAGGAGAAGTACACCAGCGACTGCTGCTGATACAGCGCCTCGCCGATGACCGGTATGTCGGCCAGATAGGGAATGCGGATCGGCGGCACCGCCTGCAACACTTCCGATTCGTAGGGCTTGCCGATGAAGGCCGAAAGGCCAACGCCAAGAATCGCCAGCGCCAGACCGGTCGCCACCTGGTTGCCGAGCATGGTCAGCGCGACAAAGGCGAACAGGAGCGCCATCGCCATGCCGGCCAGCATGCCGGCGCCGACACCGAGCCAGACGCTGCCGCTGTGCAGGGTGGTTGCAAAGGCGGCAATGGCGCCTACTGCCATCATGCCCTCGGCACCCAGGTTGAGCACACCGGATTTCTCCACCACCAGCTCTCCCAGGGCAACAATGATCAGCGGCGTGCCGGCGACAATGGTCGCAAACAGGATAGAACCGAGGATATTCGCGTCCATCAGGCCAGCTCCCTCGCGCCCCAGCGGATGCGGTAGTTGATCAGCACATCGGTGGCCAGCAGACACATCAGCAACAGACCCTGGAACACATTGGAAATCGACGACGGCAGCCCGAGGTACTGCTGCGCCTGTTCACCGCCCAGGTAC